>LADV01000176.1 GCA_000961805.1 Peptococcaceae bacterium BRH_c23
GTATCGAGAGAAAAACAAGATTGAAGAAGCTTTTCGAGAGATGAAATCACAACTTGCATTACGTCCCATCTATTTGACACGGCCAGAGCGAGTGAAAGCCCATGTGACCATCTGCATCTTAGCTTACTTGCTGATAAACTCAATCGAGATGATGCTCAGGAAAGCGGAAATCACACAGTCGTCTGAAGAACTGCTGCGACAAGTGAGTAGCTGTCGATTAAATCAGGTTGGGTTAAAAAATTCTTCTCAACGTTCATTAACTATTACAGAGATGACTGACCAGCAGGAAAAATTGGTCAAATTATTTAGTTGTGAAAAAATGATGAAGCCGAAAGTGATTAACCAGTTCAATAATTTCTTACTGTAAAACATGTTGTAGTGACAAAACGCTTTCTTACGCATGGTCTAAAGCCTTGCTACGCCTGGGTCTGGAAAAAAATGTCGCCAAACTCGGGATAGAACTTTAGAATCTTTTTATAAAATTTTTATAATTGCTTTAAAACGAGTTTAAAACCTCCCGCTATAATCAATTTGTAGCAAAAAACAGGGAGGTCGTTTAGATGAGTAAACTGAAACTTATGTACGATGTGATTTCCATATTGAAAGAGAAGGAGGTTATTAGTGGTATTTTTCAAGCGGAAGCCAAGAAAGATCAACTACAATTAGTAAGCTTTACGAATGAATTTGAAAAGAATCTTTCCAGCGGTGAGACCAAAGTCAAGATTAGTACAGAACTGGATTGTGATGGCAAGAAAGTGAAACATGAAAGCCAAACCGAGTTTACAATGCAGGACTGCTGCGCTGGGCATAGGCATCATGGCTTTATGAAACATATGCATCATACCCACCACGATAATGGTCAAAACAATGGGGATTTAAAATGTGGAGGGTTTAAAGGGAAATTAACGAAACTGGCGTTTGTACTAAGTATTTTTAATCAAATTAAGGTTGATGAGAAAGAGGATAAGTCCGTCTTTTTATCCTTAAGCCTAAATGATATTCCGGATGACATTAAAAAAACCTTCCAGGAAAGATGTAGTCAGGGAAAAATGTCCGAGCATCATCAACATCACGGCTGTATAAAGGAGTTCTGTGCCTTGAAAGATCCAAAGATCGAGGTTAAGGTTTGGATCAAAAAGACTAGAGAAGTAGAAAAGCTTGTGGTGACCGTTGATGGAAAGCAAGTCAATGAACTTAATGAAAACCATGATATGAGTCTATTGGCAGAATTGCGTCTAACTTAACTAAACCAAGTCAGAAAAGAATTTTCCTCCTTTAAACCGAGGACGCAAAACAATGATTTGTTTTGCGTCCTTTAATAGATATAATGAATACGATAAGCTTCAATGAAGGTTAAGGAACAATGGTTATAGTCACTCTGATTAGTTTTGATTAACTTGATTAAAGCAAAACTAAATTGGTACTGTAGTGTTTAAAATTAGAAGGAAGCATCGATGGGTGAACTTATGTGTTGAAGAGAATGATAAAACGTCTTATGAGAAAATTAAAAAAAGGAAAGAACGTTCACCATAGCGGTCATCGGGAATTCCGCAGAAAACAACTGGAATTCCATGAGCAGCAACGTGAATTATGTTGTCATCAGGAATTTCAGAGAAAACATCGGGAATTCAATCAGTTTCATAAGTCTCTTCGTTTTTTACGTCCAGTTAGCATCGTATTTAACTTAATCATTCTATACTTACTATTTAAATGGGTAGGTATTAAGTCAATTAGTATTTTTTTTGCAGTATTTATAATTATTAAAGAAATCTTGCAGTTTTCTTTTCTCTGGCGTTTAGAGAAGAGGGTATTTAAACCCATTCATAAGCTTAAAGATGGAGTGGAAGAGATTTCTAAAGGGAATTATAATGTTAAAGTGGAGAGCGACGTAATGAATGATCTCGGATTCATTGGGCTTTTAGTGGATTCTTTTAATGAAATGGCCCAAAAGTTACAAGCAAGTGAGAAAGTGAAGTCCGAGTATGAAGAAAATAGAAAGATGCTCGTTGCTAATATTTCACATGATCTTAAGACACCTATCTCAACAGTTCAAGGGTATATTGAAGCGATTTTGGACGGGGTCGTTATATCACCGGAAAAACGGACGATGTACCTTAAAACGATCTATCAAAATACAGTTTATATGGATAAATTGATCGATGATCTCTTTTTGTTTTCTAAGTTGGATCTGCAAAAACTGGATTTTCAGTTTGAAAATGTACAAGTAAGAGCTTTTATGGATGATTTGATGGAAGAATTTAAGTTTGAACTTGAAGAAAAGCAGTGTAATTTTTATTATCTGAATAAGATGGAAGGTGATTGCCTGATTAATATTGATAGGAAAAGATTATATCAGGCTTTTAGGAATATTATTGGAAATGCTGTTAAATATGGATCTAATCAGGATTTAACCATCAAGATAGAACTGGATAGACAAGACGATTTTATAGGTATTAATATCGAAGATAATGGACCGGGAATTCCTGAAGACAAACTTCCTAATATTTTCAATAGATTTTACAGAATTGATAACGAGCGTACAAAAGACTTAATGAGTACTGGCCTTGGACTTGCCATTGCTAAGGAACTTGTGCAAGCCCATGGAGGATCAATTACTGTATTAAGTCTGGAAAGAGAGGGCGCTTGTTTTACAATACGGCTCCCAATTCTTATCAAAAATGATTTGGAAAGAGGTAGGTATGAAACGGATTTTAATTATTGAAGATGATCAAAATATTGCTGAACTAGAACGAGATTATCTTCAATTAAATGGATATGAAGTGGATATTGTACAAGATGGAGCACAGGGTCTGAGGATGGCCTTGACGGGCCAATATAATGTTATCATTGTGGATTTAATGTTGCCAGGTAAAGATGGATATCAAATCACCAAAGAAGTTCGCGATAAATTTGAGATTCCTGTGCTCATCGTGTCTGCTAAAAATGAGGATATCGATAAAATTAGAGGACTTGGTTATGGAGCTGATGATTATTTAACAAAACCATTTAGCCCTGCGGAGTTGGTGGCAAGGGTTAAATCTCATATTACAAGATATGAACGTCTGAAAGGCAAAACAGTAGCTTCTGAAATAATAAACCACAGAGGATTGGAGATAAATACAGCATCCCATAAAGTCTTTGTTAATGGGAAAGAAGTTCAAATGACGACAACAGAATATGGATTGCTAGTGTTTTTTGCCACAAATCCAAATATTGTTTTTAGTAAAGAACATATTTTCGAGACTATATGGGGGAATGAATACTTTGGAGATAGTGCAACCGTACCTGTTCATGTACAAAAGATAAGAAAAAAGATCGAAAGAGACCCTTCAAATCCGGAATTTATCGAAACTTTATGGGGAACGGGATATAGATTTAATTCTTGACACTTTACGGCGGCAACAAGTGGTAAATGGATAAAAGGGGGCGCAGTTCATTTTGAACCGCGAGATACTTTTACGTTTACACCAAAGGTTCGGTAAAACGAGGCCGGTTAGTCGTACCTTTAGTTTGAGATTGATTTAACATCTCCGTAATAGCCTCGCAGAGGCGGTAAATCCCTTCTCGAATCGTTGTTTCCGAATGACGACAGAAACAAAGTCTAATCCGGTCTTTCCCTCCGGAGTTAACATAAAAGGCATTCCCTGGGACAAACGTCACTTTCTTTTCTGCTGCTTTGGTGAGCAGCGCTGCGGCTTTCATGCCAGGCGGCAGTTCACACCACAAGTAATAACCACCTTCCGGGACTGTCCAGGATAAGCCCTGAGGCGCAAACTCCTTTAAAGCGTACACCATGGCATCGCGTTGACACTTATATTGTTTTCTAACGATTAGAAGGTGTTCGTCCAGCAGTCCTCGTTTACAAAATTCTGTCATAACCCACTGAGCGGTCGTGCTGGTATGGAGGTCAACGTGCTGTTTGGCAAGGGATAATTGCTCTAGTACTGGGGTAGGTGCCACACACCAGCCGAGGCGAAGTCCAGGAAATAGTATTTTGGAGAACGTTCCCAGATAGATAACATGTCCATACTCATCTAAGGACTTAAGAGAAGGGAAGGGCTGATTTCCGTAAAACAGTTCGCTATAGGGATCATCTTCCACGATCGGTACATGGTATTGATAGGCCAATTTAAGAAGCTGTTGCCGTCGTGCCAGACTCGTGGTTATCCCGGAAGGATTCTGGAATGTCGGAAGGGTGTAGATGAATTTAGGCCTATGTCGTGCTAAGATTTGTTCTAAGACATCTATTCTTAAACCTTCCTGATCTAACGGTACAGTAAGGATATGGGCGCCTGATGCCTTAAAAACACCAATAGCTCCAAGGAAAGAAGGTTCCTCCATGACGATGTAATCTCCTGGCTCCAAGAAAACCTTAGTTAGAAGATCAAGCCCCTGTTGAGAACCGGAGGTTATTAAAATAGTCTGGGCTTGAGTGCGTATGCCTCTCTGACTAAGCCAATCCGCTATATATTGGCGCAGGGGATAATGACCAATGGTAGGTCCGTATTCGAAGGCTTGCCAATTGCCGGGGCGCATGACCTCCTGGCTTATTTGACTAAATTCCTGAAGCGGATAGTATTCACCTGCTGGGGATCCCAAGGCGAAAGAAATCTGATCCTCTTCACCAATCTCATCCAATATTGACGCCAAGACGGGATTATGCAGGCGCTCTGACTGTCTGGTATAAAAATTTTGCCAAGATATCGGCTGTACAGGCGCACCCAGTGCCTCAGAATCGTTGGCATTTGTAAAACGGTCATGAGAAGGGCCTACTGGCTGAGGGGGGCTTACGATGGTCCCTTTGCCAACGTGTGGCTGAATCAATCCATCGGCTACCAGTTCATGGTAGGCATTGACCACGGTGCTGCGATTGACGCCTAAGGTGGTTGCCAGCTTTCGCTCAGGCGGGAGGCGGAAACCGGGAGGAAGATCATTAGCTAGGATGAGTTGACGAATCTGGCTCCTGATCTGTAAGTAAAGCGGCGTCTTACCGGAACGGTCTATGTGCAGTTTCATGATGCGTTTTCCCTCAATTCGGTGGTGAAGTGCGAAACTCGATGTCGAGGCCTGATGTTCGAAGTTTTGATATTCGGACTTCGTATCCCCTTTAAAGTGTCAGTATAGTTGCCAAGAGTTTAATTCCCTGTTGTATTTGCAGCGGTGTAGGGTTGGAAAAATTTAATCTCATGCTACTGCAGCTTCCTTCGTCCGTAAAAAAATGCGCTCCCGGAACATAGGCTACATTACCCGTCAGGACAGAGGGCAGGAGGTTAACCGTGTCATATTTTTCTGGTAGGGTTAGCCAAATAAACATACCTCCGGTTGGCTTGGTCCAGATGGCTTGATTGGAGAAGTTCTCCTGGAGTTCACTGAGCATAAGATCTCTGCGTACTTTATAGGCTTGACGAATCGTTTCGATGTGTTGATTGGCGTCAAAATGGTTTAGGTAGTAGTGGGTAGCCCTTTGTAAGAGAGTGCTGGTGTGCAAATCAGTTCCTTGTTTTGCTACCACGAGTTTGGCTATCAGGCTCTTTCCGGCAACGATCCAACCGAGTCGAAGTCCGGGGGCTAGTGTTTTAGAAAAGGTACCAAGGTAAATCACCTCGTCCTCGGTGGAGAAAGACCTGATAGCTGGTAAGGCAGAACCTTCATAGCGGAGTTCACCGTAGGGATCATCCTCTATTATAGGAACCCCGTACTTACTCGCTACGCGGAGAACCGCCTTTCGTTCTTCGATAGTAAGGGTGGTACCGGTAGGATTCTGATAAGTGGGAGCAAGGTAAATGAGCTTGGGACGGTTCAGTTTTATAGATACTTCGAGAGCGATGTCATCAATTCCTGCCGCATTTGTAGGAATGGTCGCAAAATTGGCCTGGTAACTGCGAAAGGTTTGGATGGCTCCAAGATAACTCGGGTTTTGAAGGAGCACTACATCCCCAGGATCAAGAAAGAGCTTGGCAATGAGATCCAATCCTTGTTGTGAGCCGTTGGTAAGAAAAATGTTGTCTGCTTCAGAGGGGATCCCCTTAGAGCGCATTTGGTCGGATATCTCCTCACGTAAGGGTAAATATCCTTCGGTAGTTCCGTATTGGAGGACAGAAGGGTCGCCTGCTCCAAGAACTTGAGCATAAGACTCCCTGATTTCGGAGAGTGGAAATAACTCTGGGGCTGGAAGACCACCAGCAAAAGAAATGATATGCGGTTGTTCAGCAAGTTTTAGAAGTTCACGAATCGCTGAATTTTCCATGTGGGTTACCCTTTTGGCATAGGTATGTTGCATAACCATGTTCCCCCTATCGAGTTTTAAACTTATTATAGGGGCGAGATTGGCACTTGAAAACATCCAATTGGATGATTGTATATAGCATCCAATATTCAGTGCTGCCACGAGTTAGTCGATGTTAGGTAGATTAACCCGAATTTTATCAGGGGCAGTCGTAAAAATGGAAGGTATTTGAAGCAGCATGGAGAAATAAGTAGTTAGACTTTTCGGTTATTGTAAGAAAGCAAAGAAAGAAAGTGACGCTGATGATTTTTGAACCACTAGGGATTTATAAAGTGAAATTACCCTTGCCATTTAGACTAAATCATGTGAACTGTCATGCAGTAAAAGGAACCCTTGGTTGGTGGCTCATCGATGCGGGTCTCAGCCGGGAGGCTACAGTTGAAGGGTGGATGCAGTTTTTTGAAGAACATGCTATTAAGCCTTCAGATATTAAAGGAATCTATCTAACTCATTTTCACCCGGACCATTATGGATGTGCGGGGTGGCTTCAGAATTACTCAGGTGCTCCAGTCTATATTGGGGAAATTGATGCCGATCGGATAGAACGCTACTGGAAAGGTAAATACGCTATTCTCGATGCGCTGGACACCTTGTTTAGGGATAATGGCATGCCTAATAAGATCGTCAAAGAGACCATCGGTTCCGTTGATAACCTGATTCGTTATACATCTCCACATGCAGAGCTGACAACCTTAAAGGCAGGCCAGGCGGTGACAATAGGGGATTTCGAATACCAAGTCATCTTGACACCAGGGCATACGGATGGACATATCTGCTTTTACAATGTAGAACAAGGGGTACTCTTATCAGGGGATCACCTCTTGCCTGAAATTTCGTCCAATATTAGTTTGTGGCCCCAAACCGGCGCTGATCCTAACCCCTTGGAAAACTTTCTGCTGGCCATCGACAGTATCCGGAGCTTGAATTGTAAATTAGTTTTGCCCGCTCACGGCAAGCCGTTCTCCACGGTTGAAGAAAGAATCAGTCAATTAGAGGCTCATCACAAAGCGCGCTTGCAAGAAATGAAAGACTGTACTGGCAGTGGTGCGACAGCTTATCAAGTCTGCCAACAGGTTTTTAGACAGGATCTCAGCTTTCATGAGCTGCGTTTCGCCATGGCGGAAACCTTGGCTCACCTCGTGTATTTGACCTATAAAGGTGAATTAAAGGTTTTCACTAAGGCAGGAATCGATAATTATTGCCTTAGTGTATAATTGTTTTTTTCACACAGAGAATGGTTAGAAATGCCCTTCATGTTCATTCACGGACATGAAGGGCTTATGTATTATCTTGTCTATTGTTGGCATGGCAAACTATGCCTTTCCGAGTATCTGATTAAATCAAAAAAGGGACTTTGAGATTTAGTTATTTCCACATAAAGGTGTCTTTAGCCGGCGTATTTGAGTTCCCATAATATATTGTTATAACAAAATTCTTAGCTTAGCACCAAAAGTGAGGAGGAAGATTTATCCGATTTTACTATGCGACAATCATGTTACCCCAGCCTTTGCCTTCATTAGACTTTAGGAGTTTGAGTTACCAAGCATTCTATTTATAGACCAAGCAACACAATTAAGTTCAAATTTAATGACAAAGAGCTTATGTAACAAAAGAACGATATATTCCAATCGGCTATTGTTAGCATAAGAGAAAAAAATTCTAGCCAATCATATTGACCACTTGGTCAAAAGGGGCGTATAATCCTATCATCGTTGATCATAAGCGGTTGGTAAAAGGAGTTTTACAAGGAGCGATAACATTGTACCGTAATTTTGAAAATCTACATGAAGATAAAAAGCAAACAATTTTAAAGGCCTGTATCCAAGAATTTGCCGATAAAGGATATGATAAGGCCTCAACGAACTCAATTATTAAGGAAGCTGCAATTTCTAAAGGAATTCTGTTTCATTACTTTAAGAATAAGCGACGTTTATTTTTGTATATTGTCGATTACTGTATTCAGAAAATGCTTGCTGAGTTTGACAAATACCCCTTAACTGAGACGAGGGATATCTTTCAAAGATTGAGTGAACTGGGAGTGATTAAGCTTAAAATAGCTCATGAATATCCATATATTGTAAAGTTATTCGTGGAAGGACTTATGAATTCTCCTCAGGACATGCGAACGGAAATTGAACAGAAATACGTTCAAGCCTCAAAGGAATCTATGCCGATGTTTTTTAAGGATATTGATTATTCAAGGTTTCGTAGTGGAGTGGAAGCATCTAAGGCAATCGAAATAATCATGCTCTTTTTAGGGGCACTTGGAGAAAAATATCTCAAGGATTATAAAGGTAAGGAACAAGATTTGTTCGAGAATTACGATAAAATCATGGCGGAGTACATGGAGTATTTAGAAATTTTAAAGTATGGGATGTATGATTTAGAATTGAAGAACTAAATTCAATAACTATATTAAATAACTAAATCCAAAAGCTAGGTACCAAAAATACGTAGAGCAAGATAGTATACATTTTCTGGGAGGTGAGACGTAATGGATGTGCTTATGGAAGGAAAAGATCTCCGCAAGCTTTATCGGACTGGCGAAGTAGAAATTGAAGTCTTAAAGGGGATCAACTTTCAAATCTTCTATGGAGAATTCATTGTCGTATTGGGTCAAAGCGGCTCTGGCAAGACCACGTTGCTGAATATTATCGGTGGAATGACCCAGGCGACAACAGGTGAGCTTTATTACAAGGGGCAACCCCTTCATGAGATCGATGACCAAGAACTTACTTTTTATCGACGCAATGAAGTAGGCTTCGTCTTTCAAAACTATAACTTAATGCCAAATCTCACAACTTATGAAAATGTAAGGTTAGCAGTAGAAATCGCTCAAAATCCACTCTCCGTCTCGGATATCTTACGTGAAGTAGGTCTTGATGCTTGGGCGGACCATTTCCCATCCCAGCTCTCAGGAGGCCAGCAGCAAAGGGTTGCTATTGCTCGGGCCATTGTCAAAAACCCGGAGCTATTGCTCTGTGATGAACCGACGGGTGCCTTAGATATTCAAACTGGGATTCAAGTATTAAAAGCATTACAGAAGTTAAACCGTGAATACCATAAGACGGTGATGATCATTACCCATAATGTTGAAATCGCCAAAATGGCGAACCGGGTTTTTTATTTAAAAGATGGGCTGCTCGAGGATGTTAAAGTTAATGAACATCCACTTTGTCCTGAGGATATATCATGGTGATGCTCAGAAGAAAGACATGGAGAGATATCAAAGAGAATAAAGGGGTCTATTTTGCCTGTATTATGGTCATCGCCCTAGGTTTGCTCATTTATACTTCTATGTCGATTGCCGTGGAGAGCATGGATAAGACCTTGCAGGAGTATTATACTGAAACAAACTTTGCGGACGGATTTATCAGCGTAACAGGTTATCCCGAAAACAAAGTGAACTCATTGTCGTTCATACCTGGAATTGATCAAGCAGCCGGCCGAATTACCAAAGAGGTGCGCATTATTGATCAACAGAAAGACTCTAATCGTTATTTAAAAATCCTCACCCTTAATCCTCCGAATACCCCACAAATCAACCAAATTCATCTCACAACGGGGCAGCTACCGAGAGAAAACCAACCCGAAATTCTCGTGGACCCCAAATTTTTGGCCGCTAATCATTTGTCCTTAGGGGATACCATCAATGTGAATCTTGATGGCAATCAAGTGCCTTTGATGATTACTGGAACTGCGCAAAGCCCAGAGTTTATTTACATTATGAGAAATGCCCAAGACCTTTACCCATCCCCAGAAGAATTTGGCATGGCGTACGTTTCCTTTAGCACGCTCAAAGCACTCGTTAAGGAAAAAGGTCAAGTTAATGATCTGGTGATAACCCTCAAGGAGGGTGTTAGTTTTGATTCAGTTAAGGACAGTCTTCAAGCCATGTTAAAACCCTATGGAGTTCGGAGTATTATCCCTCGTAAAGATCAAACGAGCCACACCATTATGACCAGTGAGATTAAACAAATCCGAACCATGTCCAAAACTCTGCCTGTAGTGTTTTTGGGAGTGGCTGCCATAATTTTGTATACTATGTTGCGGCGCCTCATCGAGCTGCAACGAGGGATCATCGGTACCCTGAAGGCCTTTGGCTTTTCGGGTCGAGAGATTGTCTTGCATTATCTGACCTATCCCGTCGTCATAGGCACGACAGGGGGATTATTGGGAGGATTAGCTGGGGTGGCTCTTTCCTTTCCCTTAACAACGATGTACAAGGCATTCTTTGATTTGCCGGGTCTTAAAAGCGAATTCTCTATTAAATACCTCTTTATTAGCCTTGCATTAGCACTCGTCTTTAGCGTTCTAAGTGGGATCAAAGGCAGTCTCGATGTTTTGCGTTTAGAACCAGCCGAAGCCATGAGGCCCCCGGCTCCAGGGACCGCGTCTAAAACCTTGATCGAAAAATTCACCTGGTTTTGGCAAAACCTTTCGTCACAAGCCCAGATGGGTATTCGAGATGTGTTTCGCACCCCTATGAGGAGTCTCTTTAACGTCCTTGGGATTGCGGTAGTCTTTAGCTTGATGACAGTTTCTTGGTCGATGCAGAACATGACTGATATATTGACGACGGTCCAGTTAGAAAAAGTTCAAACCTTTGATGTCAAATTGTCGTTAAGCCAGCCTTCCCCCACAGGAGCTACAAAATTTGCCGTCGCGCATGAACCTGGGGTAACTAAAGTTGAACCCTTATTAGAAGTACCCGCTTCTTTGAGAAACGGTTGGTTAAAGAAAGACGTCGCGCTGATGGGTCTTACTCAAGAAACCACACTTTATAATATTCTCGATAAAAAAGGGCAAAAGGTGGAGGTTCCTGATCATGGGGTTTTGCTATCTGAACATTTAGCTAAATCTCTAAATGTCAAAGCAGGAGACGAAATATATGTCGAAAGTCCCTTGAGGAGAGAAACTATTGGGCAGAAGGGTGAGATGCTGTTAGTCAAGGGAGTAGTTCCTCAGTATGTAGGGCTTAATGCTTTTATGAAGGATACAGAATTGCATCGCTTCTTAAGGCAAGGAGAAATCAGTACCTCAATGCTGATTGAGATGGACCCTTCTGAAGTTGGAACCATGAAGAGTAAGTACCGAAATGCCAGTAATGTCGCTTCGATCGAATCTCTCAAGGATACGGGGGAAAAGATTAGTAAAATGATGGAATCCTTCGGTTTTACGGTTTGGATAATCGCCATTCTCGGTGGAATTTGCGGATTTGCCCTTATCTATAATGCTAGTATTATTTCACTTTCTGAACGGAAACGAGAATTGGCATCCCTCCGAGTATTAGGAATGACACCCAGAGAAGTATTACGGGTGATTACCTCAGAACAATGGACCTTATATATTTTTGGAATCCTGCTTGGAATTCCCTTGGCCTATGGATTAAGTATTAGTATGGCGGGGTCTATGAGCAATGATATGTACTCTCTACCGGCAGACCTTCCGCCAATGGCTTTACTGGGAGCGGCTGCAGGAACCGCTTTTTCTGTTCTGGTGGCACAAAGCAGGGCTTACTACAAAATAAAGTCACTTCCCTATGTTGAGATTCTTGCAACACGAGATTAAGAGTGACAATGGAAAAGTCTATGAGAGGGTGATGAAAGTGGCCATAGAAAAAACAAAATTTAAGCTAACCCCAAAAACGTTTAAACTGCCTAAGCTCAAACAACGCAAGTTCGTTCTTATGGGAGGGCTGGCACTCCTGATTCTGATTGCTGTTACGATCTCAAATGCCATGCCCCTACCTGTGAACGTTCTTACTCTGCAGCCCAAAGACTTTAGCAAAGGTTTTACAGAGGAAGGGGAAGTAATGGCTGCTCAAGAGTGGCCGATCTTCAACTCTGTTGAAGGGAAACTGCAATCCCTCAAGGTTCAAAATGGAGATAGCGTTAAAAAGGGAGACGTACTCTTAGAAATGAGTACTAGCGACTTAAACTACCAGTTGGAAGGACTAAAAGCACAATTACAAAGTCTGGAAGGACAACGCCTACAGAATTATCAAAGTCCCAAAACGGCGCAAATCGCCCAGCAAACCTTACTCATACAACTAGCGGAAAAGGATGCTCAGACAGAAGAACTAAACTTGACTCGAATGAAGGCCCTCTATGATAGTGGCTCCATTGCTCGAGTACAATATGAAGAAGCTGAGAGAAGCTTCGAGAAAGCGAAAAACCTTTTAGAACAGCAGAAATTAGGCTTACAATTAATCTATGAGCAACATCAGACTTCTCAGGGGACTGAACTATATTATAGTAATCAAAAGAAAGCTCTTCAAGCGCAAATTGACCCATTGGAAGATAAGATTAGCAAAGCCGTAGTGGTTGCCCAGCAAGACGGAATCATCAAAGACCTCACTCTTAAAGAAGGCAACCTAATCCCTCAAGGCGAGCAGATCATGACCGTGTTCACAAACGAGGGTTATAAATTAGAGAGTTTTGTCCTAGCTAGTGATGCCCTTGATATCAAAGTTGGGAGCCCGGTCCAAGTGACCCAAGCGACCAGCACAGTTCATAAATCCTTTGAGGGTACGGTTAGTGCCGTAGATATCTCAGCCGTGGAGAGAATTTCTCCCCTTGGACTTAAGGAGAACCGCGTAAAAATCACGATTCAACTCGCTAAACCCTCTCCCAACGTCGTTCTGGGCAGTAATGTGGATGTTAAATTTACCACTGTGGAAATTCCTGCTCAACTAATGATCCCGAAAACAGCCCTTTTTCCCTATCAAGAAGGGGATGCTGTCTGGATGATTCGGGAGGGCAAGGCTAAGATCCAGCCTGTGAAGAAAGGTCTGGAAAATGACAGTCAGGTGATGATTGAGCAAGGATTAGTAGAAGGGGATCTTATTTTACAAGACCCTAGCTTAAAGGAACTTAAGGAAGGTAAACGCCTTAAAGAAATGCTGTAAGAATAACTTGTAGCAAACACCAGTGGCAGTAGACTTGTTCGAAGTTCGATGCGCCTAGTTCGAACCAAAAGTAGTTTTTTTGGGTCAAACCACGAACATCGAACCACGAACTACGAACCACGATTATTCCCGTATCTGCAGAGAAGACAGTTATTAGTTAGTTGTCAACTTGGGTGGTACCGCGAAACTAACCCTTCGTCTTAAATATGAGACGAAGGGTTTATTTATTTTTCAAACTCGAACTCCCCCTTGACTTTGAAGGAGAAAGACCTCGATATTTGGAGAAGAATAGCGTAGAATGGAAGTATAAAAAGAGAAAGCAGGACTTTATATGAAGGTTTATCCTAAAGAGTTATGAAAAGCACTAAATTGAATTGGAGAATAGGATTCATCATAGTATTAATTGCTTTTATGCTTTTTGCCCTTGGCATGATGTATTCATTTGGTTCAGGGCGCGTTGTTGACGGCAAGGTGGATTTGTCGAGGGTTGATTTTAAGCAGAATAAATCAGTGCAATTAAATGGTCACTGGGAATTCTATTGGGATCAATTATTGACGCCGGAGGATTTTATTGCTGAGCAACCTCCACAAATGGATTCGCTTATGAAAGTGCCAGGCACTTGGGATGATAGAAAAGCAGGAACCAAGGTTTATCCACAACGTGGGGTTGCCACCTATCGTATGTGCCTATCCTATCCATCGACACTTAATGACCCAGCTCTACGCATCCGAAATGTTGCTAATGCCTATAAGTTCTATGTCAATGGACAGCTTATAGCTGAAGTTGGAAAGGTATCCGACAAACCTTCAGATTTCAAAGAAGGCGAGGAATCGCTCATTTTAAATTTGCCAAAGGATACGCTAGAGCTTGAATTGGTTTTTCAGGTTGGCAATCTCAATTATGCCAGAGGAGGACTTCGCGAAGGTCCAGTCTTTGGATCAAAACAAGTATTAGAGCGGCAAAAGATGATCTTCTTAGCGCAGCAGCTCTTCTTTATGGGCAGTGTTTTTATATTCGGTATTTATTATTTCTTACTCTTTCTCTTGCAAACCAAAAATAAGACTGCCCTGTTCTTTAGCATACTTTGTTTTATCACAGCCTTGCGTTCCTTAATTTGGGGCGAAGTCCCTGTTGTGATCTTCTTTCCTAATATGCCATTCGAGGTCGGGGCATATATTAATTATTTGACAGCTTATAATTTATTGCCGATTATGAACTTATTTGTCCTAAGTATTTATCCTTTGGACTATAAAAAAACGATAGCTGGTTTAGTTTTACTACCTTCCGTATTTTTTAATATATTGTTCCTAACCCCCCCTGAATTTATGTCTACATTCACTAAGTATTTATACGTACTGATTCTGCTGCAAATGATTTACATCATGGGCGTCCTAATAAAAGCCGTGCTCTATAAAAGGGACAATGCGATCTTAATGTTTATTGCTATCTACGTTTTCGTTTTAGCGATCCTCACAGATATCCTTCACTACAAAGGGATGGGTGGAATTAATAGTTCCTATGTGTTTTTATATGGAAATTTCGTAGTTATATTAGCTATGTCTTTTGTTCAAGCCAAACAACAGGCCCATACCCATAAAAAGCTCATTTTGTTCAATGAAAAGTTAGTTGAGGCAGACAGACTCAAGGACAAAATAATGGCAAGCGAAATGTCCTTTTTACAAGCCCAGATTAAGCCGCATTTTCTCTACAATGCCCTGAATGCTATTGCCAATGTCTGCGAAAAGGATGGGAAAAAGGCTGGCAAGCTCATTGTAGACTTAGCAATCTATTTAAGAGGAAGTCTGGAATTTAATCATCTGGATAAAATGGTAACGCTAGACAAAGAACTGGAATTTATCAACACGTATTTTAGCATTGAACAAGCACGCTTTGGTCAAAAGATACAGCTGCTTACAGAGATTGAAATACCTTTAGATTATCAGTTACCTGTACTCATACTCCAGCCCTTAGTGGAAAACGCCGTTCGACATGGTATATCAAAAAAACCAGGCGGAGGAAGAGTTATCGTCAGGGTAATACAGATAGAGGAAGGCATAGGCATAGGCATTGAGATTGAAGATGATGGGATTGGAATTAATGAGGAAAAGCTTACGCTCCTCTTAAGTGAAAAAGGAAACGATCAAGGCGTCGGTCTCCTTAATATCCACCATCGGCTCCTGAGATTGTATGACAGAGGACTTGATATCAACAGTGAGTTAGGATGTGGCACCTGCGTGAGAATGGTGATACAGAAAGGGGGAAGGCAGTAATTGATACGGATTGCGGCAGTCGACGATGAGATGCATGTGTTAGAACGATTCGAAAGAATAGTGTTGGAAGTTAAGGAACTTGAGTTGTGTGGTCTGTTTGAAACGGGAGAACAGTTATTATCCTATCTAAAAGATCATCCCTTGGATGCTGTATTCTTAGATATCGAAATGCCAGGTGTTAATGGCCTTCAGCTATCCGAACGGATCTTAGATATAAATGAAACGATCGATATTGTTTTCGTGACCGCCTATAACCAATATGCAGTTGAGGCTTTTGAGTTACAGGCGATGGATTATATTATGAAGCCCTTGACAGCGGAAAGACTGGGTAAAACTGTCCAGCGATTATTGAAAACCAAAAGGACAGTCGAGCGCCCCGGGAAACCAATTATTCAATGCTTTGGTGATTTCGAAGTTTTCTTAAACGGAGAAGTGCTGGCCTGGAAAAACTCCAAGGCCAAGGAACTATTAGCTTTTTTAATTCACAAAAAGGGCGTACCAGTCAATTGGGAAAAGATAGCGGATGCAGTATGGCCTGATTATGATTCTGAGAAAGCCCAAACAAATTTCCATGCCAACACCTATCTGCTGCGTAAACGATTGGCAGAGGCAGGCATATCTCAAATATTGGAAAGCCGTCGTGGGAATTATCGAGTTGTGACAGAGCAGGTTTTCTGTGAACTCTATCAGTTGGAAGAGTTGATCAAGGGCTATCAGAGCAAAAGGACGGAAGATTTACGTTTACTTGAGCAATTAAAGCATAGGGGATATATGGAAGCGAGCGGGTATGCCTGGGCCCATCCAAGAGCAGCTGAACTTGACGAAATGTGCACAAGGGTAATGGATGATTTGAAGAAAAAGAATTAAATAGATAGAAGTTTTCAAGGCAAATATGTTGAGATTTCGAGAATAAGTACGAAAAACATAGGATATATAAGGTTTTACCGAAGTGCCCAATAGGAGAGATCAATCCTATAGGGCACTTCCCATTTAGGGTTCATTTAGGGTGAGTGTTTTATGATCGGAGTAACGCAGTAAATAGGAGGCGAAGCTATGAATGAAAGTCTATAAGCAATATCAATTCAGAGTAAAAAATGTATCGATTCGACTTTCTGAACTGGAGTCATCAAAAAATCTTAAACATCTTTAAAAAAGCCCTTAAGTTTTGCATCGATATTACGATAATATAGTAGGAGGAACAATCGTGCTAGTGTTAGGAAGAAAGCCTGGCGAATATGTGATGATTGGCGATGACATCATGGTCAAAGTCATTAAAAGTGAATTCGGTGATTTAAGACTCGCAATCAATGCCCCTCTAAGCACAACTATTACACGTGGAGAATTATATGAAAATCAAAATGACTCTCTTACGATTAATAAACACCAAGCCATTCAGTAACTAACTAGAACAAGTAACTAAATATAGTTGCATGGACGAGCAAATAAGCCAAATCATCCTTACAGGACGTAGGGGAGATTAGGAATATTTGCTCGTTTTCTTTATTTATTGATTTATTAGTTCACCAAAATCAAGGAGGAAAAAACATGTTGGTGTTAGGAAGAAAGCCTGGAGAATATATCATGATCGGCGATGTTATGGTTAAAGTAGTCAGGAGTAACTCAGGTGATTTAAGACTCGCCATTGATGCTCCTAAAAACGTAAGTATTACACGGGGAGAGTTATACGAATGTCAAAAGAATTCTCTCACGACTAATATCCAGTAATGTCTTTTCAACGGCACACTAGTATGAACTAAACTTAATGCAGGTACATGGACGAGCAAATAGCCAAATAAACCCTACAGGACGTAGGGGAGTTATTTGGGATAGTTTGCTCGTTTTTTTTATTAATCCAATTAATCAAGGAGGAGTAAATTATGCTGGTGTTAGGAAGAAAGCCTGGCGAGTATGTGATGATTGGCGACGACATCATGGTCAAAGTCATTAAAAGTGACTTCGGTGATTTGAGATTGGCAATCGATGCCCCTAAACACACACCTATTATACGTGGAGAATTATTTGAAGAGCAAAATAAACCACCAAGATCAACTAACAAAAGTATCTCGTAATTTTGAAAAGAACCTTAATAAATACTTCAAGGATGATTACCTTTGCTCATTCCAGCAGGACGCTGGGTTAGATGAGGCAAGGATCGTCCTTTTTTTATAGCTCCTAATCATTAATTTGGTAATAAGCCGAGTGGCCATGAGGCTTGTTATAAATATGTGAACACGGAAGTTCACATAAATAAAAAATACACGGAGGTTATAGTTATGATTATCAACCACAATATGGCGTCACTGAACACCTATCGTCAGATGAGTACCAACATGACCAACACCAGCAAATCGCTGGAAAAACTGTCCTCAGGTCTTCGCATTAACAAAGCGGGTGACGATGCTGCTGGTCTTGCCATCTCCGAAAAAATGCGTGGTCAGATCCGTGGTCTAGATCAGGCAGCTCGTAATGGTCAAGATGGTATTTCATTAATCAACACTGCTGAAGGTGCATTGAGCGAAACCCATAGCATTCTGCAACGGATGCGCGAGCTTGCTGTTCAGGCGGGCAATGATACTAATACCACGAATGACCGTACTGAGATTCAGAAGGAAGTCAATCAGCTTACTTCTGAGATCAACCGCATTGGTAACACCACCGAATTCAACACAAAGAAACTGCTTAAAGGCGAACTGAATGTACAGAGTGCAGTCACCGCTAAAGTGAGTGGTGGTTTGGTTGGTGATAGTATTGACATCATAACTTCCGCGACTAAGGCTACTGCTACAAGTACAGGATTAAGTGACGTGAGTATTTCTGCTGTAGGTGGTAAGACAGTAACCGGTGATGTAGCTTATGCAAGTCATGCTGCAGTTGGTTCAGGACCAAATGTTCAATTAACTAAGGCTACAGCTACAAGTAGTGTAGCACTTGCAACTGCTGATATTTCAGAAGTAGGCGGCCTGACCGAAACTGGTGATGTGGTTTATGCAGGTCATGCTGCTGCTGATTCAGGACCAACTGTTCAATTAACTAAAGGAACAGCAACGGGTACAGCAATAACAGATGCTGCTGCTAAGATCGACAGCTTTTCAGGAGATGTAGCAACGGGTACTGCGGCTTATACTGTTGCTGGTGGTGGTGCAGGAGAATTTGTAGGTCCAACAGTAACAGCTACAGATAATGAACTGCAATTCACACTTAATGGAAGTGCTTACACTGCTACTTTAGTAGCAAATGATTATGATGGATCAGCTGGTAATGGTGCCGCTAAATTTGCAGATGATTTACAGACTGCCATGCGATTAGCTGCAGCTGCAGATGCTAATCCGAATGATATCACCGTAACCCTTGGTGCTGACGGTAAAATTGCTATAGGTTTAGCTGATACGAATAGTAGCACCATGTCAATTGATGGTGGTGGATTAGCAACAGAACATTTACTTGCAGCACCAACAGATTCATTAACAACGACAACAGCAACTGCTAACGATGATCTTACGCTAACAGTAAGTGGCACAACTAAGACAATTAATTTGGCAAATGCCACATATGATCTAACTGCCTCTGGTGGAGCTGGAGATCAAACTGATTTCTTAGTAGATCTTAATGCAAAATTAGATACGGCTTTCGGTGCTGGTAATGTAACTGCAACTTTTGATGCAGACGATAAGCTAACTTTTACAAATAATGCAACAGGAACATCAAGTACGCTAACTAATATTTCTGGTGGCGCAGCGGCAACACTTGGATTAACAGCTGCTACCTCTGTACAAGGAACTGAAAATAATCAGTTAACAGTTACTCTAAACGGCACGCAAAAGACAATTTCCCTAGAACTAGCTGATTATGCTGCAGGTGCAGACAATAGTGCAGATGACTTTGCAGCAGACATACAAGCCAAGCTTCAAGCCGAAGGCGGAGATTTCGCCAACGTCACAGTTGGGTTTGATGCTAACAACAAGATGGTATTTACAACAGCTGACAGTACTGACACATTCTCTGTAGATGGTGGCGGTGCAAAAGCCCTTGTTGGAGGTACATTCACAGCTGGAACAGCGGGGACAGGTAACAATGATTTATCACTTACAGTAGGCGGCGTTACCAAACAAATTACGCTAGCTAATGATAACTATGATTTCTCAGTTGCACAAGATAAAACTGATTTCTTAGCAGATATCAATGGTAAATTAGATACAGCTTTTGGTGCTGGTAATGTAGCTGCAAGCTTTGATGGAACTAATAAGCTAGTTTTTACAAATAATGCAGAGGGAACAACAAGTACTATAACTGATATTTCTGGTGACGCAGCAGCATCACTTGGATTAACAACTCCTGATATAATACAAGGAACTGAAAATAATCAGTTAACAGTTACCCTAAACGGAACCCAAAAGACAGTTTCTCTAGACATAAAAAACTATGATACAAGTGTAACTGAGGGCGCAGATGACTTTGCAGCAGACATACAAGCTAAGCTTCAAGCAGAAGGTGGAGATTTCGCTACAGTCACAGTTGGGTTTGATGCTAACAACAAGATGGTATTTACCACTGCTGACAGCGGAGACACGTTAACTGTAGATGGCGGCGGAGCGAAAGCGCTTGTGGGCACCAGCTTTGCAACCGCTAATGAGGGATCTGGTAACAACGAGTTATCTATCACCGTCGGCGGCGTAACCAAAGCCATTACTCTTGCTACTGATGACTATGATTTTGCTAATGTTGCGCAAGATCGAACTGATTTCCTAGCCGACCTACAAGGCAAACTCACTACTGCTTTCGGTGCAGGAAATGTTACAGCTTCTTTTGAGGCTAGCGGATCAGCCTTTGATCCTCGGCAGAATCTAGTTATCACTAATAATCTGACTGGAGAAAACAGTACAATCGGCAACACCACAGGTAGTGCATCGTCCGATTTAGGATTAAGCTCATCTACACTAGAGCAGGGTAAAAACGCCAATCATACAGGATCAATTGTAATAGACGGGACAACCGCTAATATTAGCTTAGCTGCTGGAACAAAAACAGCAGCGGATCTTGCCAGCGAATTACAAACCTCGATTAGAGGAAACGTAGGTCTTGCTAATGCAACTGTAAACGTGGTTGATGGTAAGTTTGAAATAAGTTCGGGCAATACTGGAGAAACAGGTACAGTATCTATTAGCTCTGGTGATCTTGCTAAAACCTTAAAGTTGACAGCTGCAGAGGGTGCTGTTAGCACTACTGGTACGAATGCCGTAGACAACGGACTTAAGCTACAAGTAGGTGCTAATGCTCAGCAGACTATGGGCATTGATATTTCGGATATGCGCAGTAAAGCCTTAGGTGTAAGTGCTGACAGCACGGGTACGAGAGTAGCTAAAGACGGGCAAGTTGCATCCTATGTAGCTTCGGGCAATGTAACCGATGGTACAAACAATGACACTACCGAATACTCACTTGATATTTCCACTGCTGCTAAGGCGACTGCAGCAATTAGTGTAATTGATGACGCAATTACTAGCGTCTCTGCTGAACGTTCTAAGTTGGGTGCCTTCACGAATCGTCTGGAGCACACTGTCACCAACCTGGGAACTTCAAGCGAGAACTTAACCGCTGCCGAGTCCCGTATACGTGACGTAGACATGGCTAAAGAAATGATGCAGTTCCAAAAGAACAACATCCTTTCCCAAGCCGCTCAAGCCATGATGGCTCAAGCCAACCAACAACCTCAAGGTGTTCTCCAACTACTCCGTTAATCGGTGTAGAAGGAAAACACAATACGGGTATTTTGAGAAGACTAAGAGCCAGAGACTTGTTCTCTGGCTCTTTTAATACAATGAGCCATACATTCCGGAAGGGATCTACGCGGAACTGCGAATAGCAACGGCTTGCAGAATGCGCATACAAAAGGAAATGGATAGCATAAAAAACCGTAAACAGCGGTGGCTGAAAATATACTTCCCCGAGCATGGAGCCGTATTTGGAAGGTTCGATGCCATAAGCAATATGCTGGTGCTGCAAGAGGCCCGCGCCCAATGATATCGAAAAACTTGGAGTAGAAAGAATAAACCGAATTTGGAGAGACAACAAACTGAGGGCAGTTGGAATGAAAAGAGCTAAGAGCCAGAGAATTAATGATGCTGGCATTAGAGTCGGTAGTAATTGGCACAATTGACCATGATAGTACATAGATTAAAATCTAGAAGCGATTTCAGCTAAAGAATAGCCAAAGATTATAATAAGACACTTGACAATATCGAGAAGTAGTATAGAATAGTTAAAACTGCTAAAATGACGATGAGAGGACATAGTACAATCTGTTTCCATTTAAAGAGAGTTGCCGTTTGGTGCAAGGCAGTAATGGATAGGATTGGAACTCTTCCTCGAGTAGCCGACCGAAATTGGATTAAAAGTAGGCTCGGACGGAGCTTCCACCGTTAAAAGGAAGGAGATATCGGAACTTCGATGTTCGAAGTTCGATGCGCCAAGTTCGAACCAAAAGTAGTTTTTTAGGGTCGAACCACGAACATCGGACCACGAACCACGATTACTCCCGTATCTGCAGAGAAGACAGCTATTTGTTAGTTGTCAACTTGAGTGGTACCGCGAAACTAACCCTTCGTCTCAAATATGAGACGAAGGGTTTATTTATTTTTAAGGAGGAAAAGCTAATGCGTAAATTGTATGTTTTTGATACTACCCTCAGAGATGGAGAGCAATCCTTGGGGATAACTCTGAATGTTAAAGAGAAGTTAGAGATTGGCCACCAGTTAGTGAAGCTCGGGGTGGATGTTATTGAAGCCGGTTTCCCAGCTTCTTCGCCGGGAGACATGGAGTCTGTCCGAACGATTGCTAAGGAAGTTAAAGGAGTCATTATCTGTGGTTTGACAAGAGCCGTTGTCCCAGACATTGATCTTTGTGCCGAAGCGTTACGCAAAGCAGAATACCCTCGAATCCACACGGGCATAGGGGTATCTCCGGTTCACATGGCAAAGAAGTTAAAGCTTACTCCAGATCAAGTCGTGGAGCAAGCGGTTGCTGCCGTGAAATATGCCAAAAAATATGTGAGCGATGTGGAGTTTTACGCAGAAGATGCTTTCCGCAGTGACCCAACCTTCTTGGCCAGAGTGATCGAAAACGTGATTTCTGCTGGAGCTACAGTCGTTAACCTTCCGGATACAGTCGGTTATGCTAACCCGTGGGAATACGGAGAACTGATTAGTTATGTTATCAAGAATGTGAAGAATATTGATAAAGCGGTTGTCAGTGTTCATTGCCACAACGATTTAGGAATGGCAACTGCAAATTCCCTGGCAGGGATTAAAGCGGGAGCGAGCCAAGTAGAAGGAACTATTAACGGTATTGGAGAGCGGGCTGGTAATACTTCTTTGGAAGAAGTCATAATGTCCATTTATACCCGGCGTGATGGGTACGGAGTGGAGAGTAGAATAAAGACCCGTGAAATTTCTGCTACCAGCAGACTCGTTTCTCGGATAACTGGTGTGACGGTCCCGGATCATAAAGCGATTGTAGGAGCCAATGCATTCAATCATGCCTCAGGTATCCATCAAGATGGGGTTCTGAAAGATAGGGAAACCTATGAAATTATCAAGCCTGAAACCATCGGTGTACCTCAAAATATCATCAGCCTGACAGCAAGATCCGGAAGACATGCCCTCCAACATTGCCTGGAGGAATTAGGGTATACCATAGAGGGCGCTCAGTTGGATGACGTATATCAAAGATTCTTACAGTTGGCGGATCAGAAGAAAGAAGTGTTCGATCAAGATCTATATGTCCTCATGGGGGATTCTGGTGGGATAGAAAGTAATATTGTGCTGCAGAGTATGTCTATCGCGACAAATGGGGTTGAGATGGCGACCGCCACCGTAATCCTGGAAATAGAGGGAATTCTTATTACTGATGCCGCTTGCGGGAACGGTCCGGTCAATGCTCTATTCAACGCGATTGATAGAATCACTGGCAATATAGCTCTCCTTGAAGATTATACCCTCAAGTCTGTGACTCGGAGTAGCGAGGCTCTAGGGGAAGCGACTGTTAAATTGCGCTATGATGATGGCCGCCTTGTAGTAGGCAAGGGTTTTTCCACGGATATTATTGAAGCCAGTGCCAAAGCTTATATTAATGCCTTAGATAAGAGAGATTTGCATACTGAACTATAACCTTTAAACTGAACGAAAGGATAAAACGCATAGTTTCTATAATAAGATTATGCGGAATATAGGTAGGTAACCTCAGGATAAAGCAAGAGGGTGATCACAACATATTACGTGTGCGATTGCCCTCTTGACGTATTTTCGAACTCAAACTCCCCCTTTTTATTCACTTTTAAGTTGAAGGAGAAAGACCTCGATATTTGGAGAGAAGAAATGCGTGGAATGGCTATAAACAGAAAGTATAAAGTATTTTTCTGATGTTAGAGGAGTTATTAAGAAGGAATTAGAGATAATAAGTCGAATGTTTTAAAAGCGTTATATTTTCGCTGATTCATCAACAATTGCTGAACTGACTGTAGTGTTAATTAAGAAAGGATGAGCTGCCATATGAACTATAAAATAGCAATAATTGATGATAATCTGGACGATATTTTCGCCATAAAGAAGATGCTATCAAAACAAAATAGTGAGTATATAATAGTTGAATATACAAACCCTGAAGAGGCTTTAATAGAATTAACCCAAGACACCGTTGATTGTATTATTTTAGATTATTATTTTCCTGCCATGAATGGACTTGAGTTCATAACAGAATTTCGTAGCTACCAAAAAATTGATACTCCGATTATATTTCTGACAGGGCAAGGAAATGAGAAGATAGCGGTTGAATCGATTAAAATGGGTGCATTTGATTATATTGTAAAAAGTGAAATATCAGGAACATTGCTAAACAAATCTATTATGAAAGGAATTCAAAAAAGGGATTTTGACTATAAAGAAAAATCCTATAATGAATTCATAAAAACTATGATAGATATTATACCTGTACCTTTATTCTACAAAGATAGAAAAGGAAGCTATCTTGGATGTAATAAAGCCTTTGAAACGTTCATTGGTAAAGATAAAGAAGAAATTATTGGTAAAGGTGTCTATGAGATCTCAAAGAAGAATAATGCTGAAAAATATGACTCTATGGATCAACAGTTATTTGATAATCCAGGAACTCAGACTTATGAATATGAGTATGAAACTAGTAATCATGAAAAGAAATACGTTGTTTTTAAGAAAGTAACTTATAATAACTCCTTAGGTGAGGTAAATGGTATAATCGGAATAATCAACGATATTACTGAAATCAAACTAAGAGAAACAGAATTAGCGGCAAAGACCTTTTTTGATTCTTTAACAGGGATATACAATAGAAGATATTTTGATGAGAATATAGAGAAAGAATGGAAAAAATGTCTAAGGGAAAATGAATCGTTATCTCTGATAATGTTAGATATTGATTTTTTTAAAAATTATAATGATTTTTACGGACATCAGGAAGGAGACAATTGTCTTAAAAAAATCGCACAGGAAATAAGACTCTCTTTGCTACGTCCTTCTGATATTGTAGTGAGGTATGGTGGAGAGGAATTTGTCGTAATTCTTCCAAATACTAATAAGAATGGGGCGCTTCGTGTAGCTGAAAGAATTAGAAAAAATATTTCAAATCTTGCTATTAAACATGAGGCTTCAACTGTAAGTAAAGTTGTAACGCTTAGCCAAGGTATAGCGGAAATGAATACTATTAACGATATAGTTTATGAGTGTCTTAAGAATGCAGATAAATCATTGTTTTCGGCAAAGAATAACGGTCGAGATAGGATAGAATTTTAGGTAAGTCTTTAAGTCAAAAATGAAGGCAGGAAGATTATTATGGACTATAAATTTTCTGAGCTTATTGACATCAATGAACTTCAATCACTTCTAGAAAGTTTTACTACAGCGACTGGATTTGGAACTGCCATACTTGACTTAGATGGGCAAATTCTTACGGCAACTGGTTGGGCGGATATTTGTACAAAATTTCATCGGATACACCCTTTAACGAGTAAAAAGTGTACCGAAAGTGATACCGTACTTGCAGCTCAATTGAGTAAAGGGAAACAATATAATATTTATAAATGCAAAAATGGATTGATGGATGTTGCTGTTCCGATAATAATTGAAGAAAATCATATGGGAAATCTTTTTATCGGTCAATTATTATTTGAAGCACCTGATCTAAACTATTTTAAAGCACAAGCAAAAGAGTTTGGATTTGATGAATCCTTATATCTTGAAGCGTTAAACAAAACGCCAGTATTCACAGAAGGTAAAATTAAAAAAACTATGGAGTTTCTGTTAAAATTAGCAAAAATGATTGGGAATTTAGGATTAGCTAAAAAACAACAATTGGAAATTAATAAAAAGATATCTAATTTGCTAAATATAGAAGAAAACCTAAATCTAGAATTAACCATTGAAAAATATAAATTAGAAAAGTTAACCCTAGAATTGCAAAAGAGCAATAAAGAACTTGATGATTTTGCATATATTGCCTCACATGACCTAAAAGAACCCTTACGAGGTATAAACAATTATTCAAACTTTCTATTAGAAGATTACACCGATAAACTTGATGATGAAGGAAAAACTATGCTTACTACAGTAAGTAAACTTGCTAATAGATTAGACCAGTTTATTGACTCACTTTTATTTTATTCGCGACTGGGTAGAACATCCGCAGAACAAAAAACTGTTTCAATAGGAGATATTATTGATGAGGCAGTTAGTTCATTTGAGCTTACAATTAAAGAGAGACCAACTATCATTAATATTATGAAGAATCAACCAGTAATTATCTGCGATCGGTTAAGAACCACAGAAATATTTAAAAATATAATCGGAAATGCATTAAAATATAATGATAAGGCCGAAAGGTATATTGAAGTTGGGTATATGTCTACAGAATCGAATAGCCCAATCTTTTACGTTAAAGATAATGGAATAGGGATAGAGGAAAAACATTTCCAGAATGTTTTCATGATTTTTAAGAGATTGCACCCCAGAGATAAGTATGGAGGAGGCACAGGAGCTGGGCTAACCATTACAAAAAAATGTGTTGCCTTACAAGGTGGTGAAATATGGATAGAATCGAAATTAAGGGAAGGGACAACCTTTTACTTTACTGTGACAGAAGGAAAAAATACTTGCTCAGTGGAGGATACTAATGAAAAATGATACTAATAGCCTAATTATAATAGTTGAAGATAGCCCAGAGGATTATGATACTACTATAAGAGCATTCAAAAAGGTAGGGATGAATAATAAAGTCATAAGATTTGAAATGGGCGATGAATGCCTAGATTATTTATTCGGAAGGGGCAAATTTGAGGGAGAAAAAATTCTATTTCCAGGGTTAATATTGCTTGATTTGAACTTGCCGGGAATCGATGGAAGAGAAGTGCTAAAAATAATAAAGTCAGATCTTAATTTGAAAAAGATACCGGTTGTCGTATTAACGACTTCCAACGATATTAGAGATATAGAAAAATGCTATCAATTAGGTGCAAACAGCTATATTCAAAAGCCAGTCGGCTTTGAGGGATTCATAAACGCAATCATAAAATTAAAAGAATATTGGTTTGAGATTTCAATATTACCCAAAGCTCCATAATGGATAAAGATTTTAAAAATCCTTAATGCTAAAAAACTGTGTAAAGTACAAGGGCAGTTGACCAGGATTGCTGGTTCAACTGCCCTTCCGGTTTTATTATTTCAAGTATATTAGCTTGCCGCTGAAAGAACTCATGAACGCTTTGAAACGAGTTTCTTGTCTTTCACTGCGTGAAGTTCTTTGCTATCTTCAGTTAAGGATAAAGGAGTTGTAGCCTCTTCAAGAAGCTGACTCGCCCCAGTAAAATGGGCACCTTGTTCTACTTTAAACTGACGGGTGCAAATATCGCCGACTAAGCGAGCAGTAGGATTCAATTCCAATAGATCCGTAGTTTTGATATTACCATGCACTTCTCCAGCAAGGCTAACAGTGCTTGCCTCAATATTAGCCTTCAAGAAGGCATTTGCACCAATTATCAAATCGCCGGTTACATGGACATTTCCATCAATTTTCCCGTCAATTCTTGCATTACCTTTAATAGTGATTGATCCGGTAATTTGGCACTCTGCCGCAATGAAGGTGGTGTCTCCACCGCTGGATTGATTGCTTGATGGTCTTTTAAACATCCGGTTCCTGGTTTCCAAATACTAAACAATTCTATACATTTGCCTAATATCTTCACTTTGCTGACTAAACAAAGCGGTAGCGTCACAGGATTCAGCTACTAGGGTCAATACTCTCGTATCAAACATCCGCAAGCCTATGGAGTAAGACATCCATTAAGTACATCAGATGTGCGACGGTTAGTCGCCCTTAA
>LADV01000175.1 GCA_000961805.1 Peptococcaceae bacterium BRH_c23
GAAAAATATAGATATTCTTTCAATCGCAGAAACGCTCGGGTTTAATGCCCATCAAGTAAACTGGACCGTTAAGGAAAATGTGACAGCAGCCAGAGATCTAGCTAAGAGTATTAAGCAAAATCATGATGAGTTACTCAATGGATCTGCAGGGGTTGAGGAACTGGCGGGATTGGCACGACAGTTAGAAGATAATTCAAAAACTGTGGTTGATTTGGCGTACTCGCGAAAAACCGAAGCAGATGAAGGCCAAAAGGTGATGAATAAACTCAATCTCCAGTTGGAGCGAATTAGTGAAGATGTTTTAAACTATGCAGAGTCCGTCATGGTGTTAAAAAAGTTGTCGGAAAGCATTTCGGAGTTCGTCACAGAGATGACTAATATTGCGAAACAGACGAATTTATTAGCCTTAAATGCGGCAATCGAAGCAGCTAGAGCAGGCTCGGCCGGGAAAAGTTTTTCGATTGTGGCCGACGAGATTCGAAAATTAGCGGACCATAGCACGGTATCTGCTCGGCACATTCAAGGAACCGCAAACAGTATTACCGAGGGAATTCATAAGATTGCTGGTGAAGCAACGGAAAGCTCGAAAAAGATTAATGAGGTTAAGGAAAGTATCCGCCATGAACAACAAAGTATGCTTCATATTACGGATGCTTTTAAAGAGATTTCAGAGTTAAATAATGAATTATTTAGTTCTCTTACCCAGCAAGCACAAACTACTGAGGTTTTAGCAGGAGTGTTTAATTCCTTGTCCGAAGGGCTGGAGGGGATTTCTGAATTTTTGGGGACACAGGACAAAAACCATGAACATCTTGCTGGATTAGCGGATAATCTTAACTTGGATATTTACGTTTTGCAACGGCAGGCTGTGCTATTTAAGCAACCGAAGGAACTCATCTTCGGAATTAATCCGGCGTTAAGTCCAGAATCTATGAAAAAAATGTATCTGCCAGCTATAGAAAGTTTCTGTGAAAACTTGGGGTATATTCCGCGTGTGATCATTACGCCAGATTACACATCGCTTGCAGATATTCTTTTAGAGGGTATTGTGGATATTGCCTGGTTTTCTCCGCTGGCCTATGTCGACGCTGCAAACCGGGGCGCTATTATTCCCCTTGTCAGCCCAGTCGTCAATGGGAGTGCGACCTATAAGGGTTATATCATTACTAAAAAGGGCTCTGGGGTGAAATCACTCTCCGATATCAAAGGGAAGCGAATGGCTTTTGTCGATAAGAAATCAGCGTCGGGATATGCTTATCCGCAAATGATGTTGCGTCGAGAGGGAATTAATCCTGATCGGGATCTGAAGGAGACGGTTTTTCTAGGCAGTCATAATCGGGTGATCGAGTCCGTGCTAGCATCTGAAGTGGCAGTAGGGGCAACTTATTCAGAGGCGATTGAGGATGCGCAGAAACATCACTTGCCAATTGAGCAATTGATCTATTTAGCGGAGACAGAGCCTATTCCGAAAGATTGTTTAGCGGCTAATTCCCATTTTGATGAGGAAACGATTGCTCGGTTGCAGAAGGGTTTTGCCGAACTTGCCACGACTCCACGAGGACGTGATAGTTTGGCTAATTCGCCGATTAAAGGATTTGTCCCAGTAACTACAGAAGTTTATGATATTGTGAGAGAAGTGTCAAAATCGGTGGGGTAAAACACTAATCTAGTCAGTGGGTGCCTTACACTCCTAATCAGGAAAGAAGTGAAACGTTTGAAAAGAGAAATTAAGGTGCTGTGTCTTATTGATCATAATTTTGAGGACCTGGAACTTTGGTATCCAATTCTAAGGTTGATGGAGGAAGATATAGTTACGCACTTAGCCGGAGAAAAAGCAAATGAAAAGTATATAGGTAAATACGGTATCCCGGCAACATCTGAGTATTCTTTTATAGGTATAAATTACAAGGAATATAATGCTTTACTTATTCCGGGAGGGTGGGCACCGGATAAGTTAAGAAGATTTCCGGAAGTCATAGAAATTGTAAGATACATGAATGAGCAGGGTAGACCGATCGGTCATATCTGTCATGCAGGTTGGGTGCTGGTTTCTGCAGGTATCTTACAAGGCAAACAGGTAACCAGCACACGAGGGATAAAAGATGATATGATCAATGCAGGCGGAATATGGATCGATGAACCAGTTGTTGTGGATGGAAATATTATATCCAGCAGAAAGCCTTTAGATTTACCCTTTTACATGAAGGAATTCATCAAAGTTTTGATGAAAAACTAGCTTTTCTGTTGAGATACATCGAGTAAATCGAGTAAGTAATTATAATAGGATTATTAATTTGATAATGGGTTAGGAGTATGGGAGATAACCTCTGATAGGTGGTTCCAATAGGAAGTGCTTTATTAGAGGTTGTGTTTTTTATCCTAATTCAAGGTAGTGCCCGTGTGAGTAAAGTGGGATAATTAAGAGGAGGTTATTTAAATGAGTTTACGCGTAGCAATTAATGGATTTGGTAGAATTGGTCGGCTTACATTACGAGCCGCCCTAAAGCAATCCCTTCCGTTTGAAGTGGTGGCCATCAATGATTTAGGAAGTCCGGATTTATTAGCTCATTTGTTTAAGTATGATTCGGTTCACGGAATTCTCCCTAATGCAGTGGAAATTGATGCGAATACGATGATTGTCGATGGAAAACGTATTGAAATTTTAGCTGAGAGAAATCCTTTGGATTTGCCTTGGAGTAAACTGGGAGTAGATATTGTAATCGAGTCAACCGGACGTTTCACGAAGCGTGATGCCGCCGCTCAACATCTAACGGCTGGGGCCAAAAAAGTCGTCATTTCCGCTCCGGCTAAAAACGAAGATATTACTATTGTCATGGGAGTTAACGATGATAAATACGATCCGCTTAAGCACCATATTATTTCTAACGCTTCTTGTACAACAAACTGTCTTGCTCCCGTAGCCAAAGTTTTATTGGATGCTTTTGGGATTGAGCAAGGGATGATGACCACGACTCATTCAGTCACTAATGATCAACGTATTCTGGACCTGGAGCATTCGGATTGGCGCAGATCTCGAGCGGCCTATCAATCCATGATTCCGACGACCACGGGTGCAGCCAAAGCAGTTACATTGGTCATACCAGAATTAGTAGGCAAAATGAATGGACTAGCTGTCAGGGTCCCTACACCGAATGTTTCTTTGGTTGATTTTGTTGCTAATCTAACCATGTCAACAAGCAAAGAAGAAATAAACGCTACCTTACGCCAAGCGGCAGAGGGCAAATTAAAGGGATATCTGGAGTATACAGAATTACCTCTCGTTTCCCATGACTTTAATGGTAACCCGGCCAGCTCCATCGTCGATGGATTATCAACGATGATGATGGGAGAGCACATGGTTAAAGTGCTAACTTGGTATGATAATGAATGGGGTTATTCCAACCGCATTTTGGATTTAGTCAAGCTGATTGTCATGAAAGGTTTATAGCATAATAACAGTGCTGATAAGAGCGAATATTGAGGCTTTTTATTCGGGCGCTAGGGGGATGGCAAAATGGATTTTTTGAAAACCGTTATGTTAGACAAGAAAATTGGTGCAACGATTCGCAGGGTAGAGGATCTGAATGAAGCAATCCACCATCCTAATATAGGTACTATCTTTCTTTTAGGTGCAGACATTAATGTACTACCCTCCATTGTGAAAAAGGTTCACGCTGATAATAAGGTTTTACTAGTACATCTCGATATGCTGGAAGGAGCGGGTAAGGATAGAGCGGGGATACACCTACTGGCGAGAATGGGTCTGCGTGGTCTTGTTACGACCAAACCTAACTTAGTCAAATTTGCTAGAGAAGAAGGGATGGTAGTGATCCAGCGCTTGTTTGTATTGGATTCAGAGTCGGTTAAAACAGGCATTAAGATGGTATCCACTGTAAAACCGAATGCGGTTGAAATCTTACCAGCGACCGTTCCTCACTTTGTAATTCAGGAAATGAAGGAAGCTTTGGGCATACCAGTTCTCGGAGGCGGTCTATTGAGAACTGAAGAGGACGTAAGGGTTGCCTTATCAAAGGGGATAGATGCAGTATCTACAAGCTTGCGGCATTTGTGGAACATGAACTTCAATAAATAATTGTTATGGTAGATTAATAATATTCAGGTTTTTATAACGCTAATCTCCGAATTTAAGGTGGAAACCAGAACTCAGGATATTATGGATGGGATAAGGAAGGTAACTGTAAATGAGAAGGACAAAAATCATTTGTACGATTGGCCCAGCCAGCGAATCCAGAGAAAAAATCCAGCAGCTATTGACGGCAGGGATGAATGTTGCTCGATTGAATTTTTCCCATGGAACCCATGAAGAACATGGTTCGCGAATGTCTGTTTTAAAAGAGGAAGCCGCGAAGGTGGGGAAATATTTAGGGATCTTACTTGATACTAAAGGACCAGAAATCCGGACAGGTATGGTTCCGGAGTTAGGAATCACACTTACCAATGATGCAGAGTTTATTTTGGATACGAACTCTGCTCTTGGTTCTTCAGAAAGAGTAGGAATAACTTATAAAGAATTATGGCTAGACGTCGTTCCGGGGACGCATATTTTAATTGACGACGGACAGCTGGATTTGGAAGTTGTGTCGGTACAGCAAGAAGAGATTAAGACGATGGTGCGTAATGGTGGTATCTTAAAATCGCAAAAGGGAGTTAATGTTCCTGGAATTTCGATTAAATTGCCCGGTGTGACTGAAAAGGATATTGAAGATATGCGTTTCGGTGTTACCCAGGGAATAGATTTTATTGCGGCTTCCTTTACTCGTAAAGCTTCTGATATATTGGCGGTGCGGCAAATTGTTGAGGAAATGGGAGCAACGGTACAAATCATTGCTAAAATAGAAAGCCAAGAGGGAATTAAGAATCTGGATTCTATTTTGGAAGTTGTCGACGGATTGATGGTTGCGCGCGGAGACTTAGGAGTTGAGGTTCCGGTTGAAGAAGTCCCTGTTTATCAGAAAGAAATAATTCGAAAATGCAATTTACTAGGAAAGCCAGTCATTGTTGCCACCCAAATGCTTGATTCCATGATTCGACAACCTCGGCCTACGCGGGCGGAGGCTAGTGATGTGGCTAATGCCATATTGGACGGAGCGGATGCCATTATGCTGTCAGGCGAAACAGCTGCCGGACAATTTCCTGTTGAGGCAGTGCGCATGATGGATAAAATCGCCAAGCGCACGGAAACAACGCTCTTAGAAACTATGGCAACTCGCCATCCTCATCTTAATGTAGCGGAGTCCATCAGCTACGCTAGCTATAGCATCGCCCGTGACCTTAACGCGACGGCCATTTTAACTCCCACCCAATCCGGCATAACTGCGCGGATGATTTCTAAATATCGTCCCAAGACTCTTATAGTAGCGGCTACTCCCTTTCCTGAGGTAGCGCGAAAACTCGCTTTACAGTGG
>LADV01000177.1 GCA_000961805.1 Peptococcaceae bacterium BRH_c23
AAATGAAGCTGGGCGTTTTCGTTTTGGTGGTGTTGGTGTCTCTGGGGGAGAAAAGCTGGTGCATATGGCCCCGCCTGCAGATGTTATACCTAAGATGATAAGTGATCTGATTCACTGGGTCAAAACAACTGATACTCATCCTCTCATCAAAAGTAGAAATTGATGGCTAATGTGCGGGAATACTCCAATGGGGAAAGTGCATTCCTCTACTTTACGGAAAAAATTGCTGAAAATGCATTGGGAATGCCCAAAAGACGGTAATACTACTCAATCCGAGATGCAATTGGCGTAATTAAATTATAAGAGAAGATAACATAATTGTGAATGCCAATTAATCATGTTATTATTTTCATAAACTTGCTAAACTAATTAGATATGTGCTAAAGGAGATGTTGTAATGAGTAAAAAGGTGCTCATTGTTGGCGGAGTTGCAGGGGGAGCCAGTGCTGCAGCACGCTTGCGCCGTTTGGATGAAGAGGCGGAAATCATTATCTTTGAACGGGGAGAACATATTTCATATGCTAACTGCGGCTTACCATATTATGTCAGTGGAGTTATTAATGAGCGGGAAGCTCTATTGGTTTCAAAGCCTGAAGCTATGAGAAACCGCTTCCGTATTGATGTAAGAATCTTTAGTGAGGTTACCCGTATTTTTCCCGAGGAAAAAGCCGTCGAAGTCCAAGAACAGAGTGGTAAGGTCTACCGAGAATCTTATGATCAATTGATCCTTTCTCCCGGGGCAGCTCCGCTTCGTCCGCCGATTCCCGGGATCAATGACATCGATGCCCTGGTTGTACGTAATGTTACAGATATTGATCAGATTAAACGATTTATCGATGAGCAGCAACCTAAAACGGCAGCAGTCGTAGGAGGGGGCTTTATTGGCTTGGAAATGGCCGAAAATCTCCATGCCAGAGGAGTAGATATAACGATTATAGAAATGAGCAATCAGGTCATGGCTCCTCTGGATTTTGAAATGGCCGCAATTCTTCATGATCACATTTTCAATAAAGGAATCAACCTTATTTTGGAAGATGGGGTAAAATCCTTTGCTAAAAAGGATAAGGGGACTCTTATTACACTCCAAAGCGGCCAGGAAGTACAAGCTGATTTAACGATCATGGCTATTGGTGTAAAACCGGAAATTAAATTAGCGAAGGAAGCCGGGCTAACTATCGGAGAGTTAGGCGGCATCAAAGTTAATGAGCGACTCCAGACCTCAGACCCTAATATTTACGCTGTTGGCGATGTCATTGAGGTAAAACACTTAGTAACAGGACAAGCTGCGCTCTTGCCGCTTGCAGGTCCTGCTAATAAACAAGGCCGCATTGTTGCCGATGTTATCGCAGGTCGGGATAGTCAGTATAAGGGTACCCAAGGTACTGCAATTGCCAAGGTTTTTGATTTAGTGGCAGCGTCCACCGGGGCGAATGAAAAAATGCTTAAGAAATTAGGGATTCCTCATGAAGTGTTGTTTACTCACTCCAATTCCCACGCCGGGTATTATCCTGGAGCAACAAGATTATCCATAAAACTTGTCTTTGATAAAAATAATGGCCGAGTCCTGGGTGCCCAAGCTGTCGGAGCTCAGGGTGTCGATAAACGGATTGATGACATCGCCGGGGTAATCCGTAACAAAGGGACTATTTATGATTTGCAGGAACTCGAACTGGCCTACGCCCCGCCCTTTTCATCGGCTAAAGATCCTGTGAACATGGCCGGCTATGTGGCGGAAAACATCATTAATGGTGATGTTCAAATGATTCATTGGCAGGAACTTAGTAAACTTAAAGCAAAAGATATATGTATCATTGATGTACGGGATGAAGAAGAACGTAGAGCTAAGTTTATCCCCGGCTCACTGCATATACCTGTCAATGACCTGCGCGGCAAATTATCGGAACTTCCAAAAGATAAGGAAATCGTAGTTTACTGCGAGATTGGGCTGAGAGGTTACGTTGCTTATCGAATCTTGGCTCAACACGGATTTACCAAAGTTAGGAACTTGTGCGGAGGTTGGGTTACTTATTACCCGGCTGTTTTTGGATAAGTTTCCCCAAATTACGGAGAAAGAATCTAGCCCCCATGGGGTATAGAGGGTATTTTGAGAGCGACCTGTTGTTAATGGATGAGGCAGTATGGATAGTTCAGGACTATTATAAAAAGAAATCTAAAGTAGTTCCAGGAGTCATAGCAGGATTACATACATTCGGGGCACGGATGAATTTCAATCCGCATGTTCATATGCTAGTAACCATGGGCGGAATGAAGAAAAATGGAGAGTGGAAGGTCTATGACTATATTCCATTCGAAATGCTCCGAAAACAATGGCAAACAGTTGTGTTGAAATCGATTCGCAGAGCTCTTAATGAGCAAGAAAAAAAAGAAGTACAACCCTTATTACAAAAGGCTTATAAAGCCAATGGGGATGGGTTTTACGTTTATGCCCCAAAACAGAAGGGGAATGTAAAGGCACAAATAGGGTATATTGGTCGGTATATTTGTCGACCCGCGATAGCGTTGAGCCGGATTGAGGAGTATGACGGTCAATATGTAACGTTCCGGTATCATGACAAAAAGGACGGACAAGAAAAACGCGAAAAACTAACGGTAGAAGAATTTATTGCACGGTTGATCGTGCATATACCAGAGAAGCAATTCAAAATGATTCGTTACTATGGAGTATACTCGCGGAGGATCAAGTCCATTTGCAAAAAGGTCATATCAGCTTGTCAAAAAGAAACGAGGAAGTGGATTGTAAAAATAAAGAAGACCTTGAGGCGTAGAAATTGGGAGCAGCGGATCAAAGATCAGACAGGGAAAGATCCCATGAAATGTCCACACTGTGGAAATTACTATGAGTACAAGGGAGAAGTATACCTAAAAGAGGGAAAACTGGCAATCAAACATGCGAGGGACCCAGTAGCAATGGCATGTCTAGAAAGGATGATTTACAATTTCACCAGTATCAAAGCAGAGAAAACCCATCAAAAAGAAGAAAAAACTCCAAAACAGCAGGAACTTAGACGGGACCCAGAGTATAGTCAAGTATATTTGTTTGGCGTGTAACCAAATTGAGGAGATCCCGTTAAATGTAGTAACATCATTTGATGCGATGGATGATGGCGATCCAACCGTTCCTCCCCAGTTCAGTTGTGAGAAATGTGGAGGAGATATGTATCCAGCGTACTATATGGGGCTCCATGGTTATGAATACAAAATTTCAGATATCCAAGAACAATAAAAGGACCGAGGCGCAGCCTCGGTTTTTCTTGATAATATTCAAGGGTTGAGGTGAGAGAGATACTTGGATAATCTTATTTAGTTGACAATTATTTGGACTGGATATAGAATTATTGTAAACCGACTACATCATAACTGGTTTACAATAATAATTGATAAATGTATATATCAAGGGATTAGAAGTTAGGTATCAATAAAAGGGGCAGAGTAGATGAATAATTTTTACACAAATCTGGAAAATGAGTTGCATAAATTAGATGAACAGCATCTTTTCCGAGAGATGAAAATTGTACATGGGGCATTGACCGAATGGGTGGAGATCAAGGAAAAAAAGCTACTTAATCTTAGTAGCAATAATTATCTGGGCATTGCTGATCATCCTATGCTGAAAAGAGCAGCCATTCAAGCGATTCAACAATCAGGCTGTAGTGCTACTTCGGCACGCCTGATAGTGGGAAACTACGAGTTGTATGATCAGGTGGAAAGAGACTTAGCCCGGTTTAAAAACACTGAAGCAGCTCTGATCTTCAACTCTGGATATGCGGCTAATGTGGGAATAGTTACGGCTCTGGTAGGCAGAGGAGATATAATCATCAGTGATAAAATCAACCATGCCAGTATAATTGACGGTGCCCGCCTGAGTGGGGCAGAATTTTTGCGCTATAAGCATAAAGATATGGCAGACTTGGAGCGGTGTCTGCAAAAGGCGGAGGGTTACAGTTGTAAATTGATTGTCACTGACAGTGTTTTTAGTATGGACGGAGACCTTGCTCCCCTTCCTGCAATAGTAGAATTGAAGGAAAAGTACGGAGCGGTTTTAATGATCGATGAAGCCCATGGGAGTGGCGTCTTTGGAGAAAACGGTCGGGGATTAGCGGATTTCTATGGGGTTTCTGATCGGGTAGAAATTAACATGGGTACATTGGGCAAAGCTTTCGGCTGTTCCGGTGCCTATGTAGCTGGGCGGAAAGTACTGATAGATTATCTGAGTAATAAAGCTCGCAGCTTTATTTTTACCACGGGTCTCCCACCAGCCGTCGTGGCCAGTGTTCAAGCGGCCATTCAGGTAATGCAACTGGAGAATTGGCGGCAAAAAGATGTTTTGGCTAAAGCTTCTTGGGTGAGGGAAGAACTCGACAAGGCGGGATTCAATTTGTTAAACAGTGAAAGCCAGATTATTCCTATCTTGGTAGGGGATATTGAAGCAACTCTGGAGTTTAGTAGCCGTCTTTTTGATGTAAATATATTAGCAGTGGCTATCAGGCCGCCAACGGTACCACCCAAGGCAGCCCGCTTACGTTTGTCTATTATGGCCACTCACAGCAGCGAAGATTTGGCCTGGGCGGTTGAACAGATAAAACTTATCGGTCGGGAACTGGGGATAATATAAGAGGGAAGTGAACGGGGATAAAAAATATCGTACTTATTCATGGCTGGGCCTGTGATGAAAGTATCTGGCAGGAGACCAAAAACTACCTAGAACAAAAATACCGCTTGTATACTATCAACTTGCCTATAATGAAAAATAGGCATAGTTATCGAGATGCTGTGATTGAGTTGATTGAGCAAAAGGGTCTAACTAGAGTAGTATTGGTAGGTTGGTCTATGGGGTCCATTGTTGCCATCCAGGTGGCAAGTTACCTTCTACATAAAGTACAGGGATTGGTATTAGTCAGTGGAACGAGTAAATTTCTAGCTGAAACGCAGACACAGGTTCTGGGTAGTGAAGCCTCTCTCGAGGATACAGATTTTGAAAATAACGGGGATTCCATCCAGAATGCTTATTCTATAAAGAACGCTATAAAGTATGGAGAATATGTTAAGTACCAGTGGGTACCTTTGATGGAGCTTTATCAGGGAGGTATTCCTTCAGTATTGGTAACAAAAATGAAAAAACGACTGAGCAAAAATCCGGAGAGAACATTAAATGATTTTTACAAGCTGATGTTTAGTTCTAAGGAGCAGGCACTGGGATTGGATGACAAAATTATGGACAATTACCTCAGCTGTGAACGAATATGGGATCTTCTCGAAGCCCAGTCTGGTTTAGATTTTCTGATGGAAGCTGATGTCCGGGCGTATTTGCATAATATTACTTGTCCTACTTTGTTGCTTCATGGTGAAGAGGACAGCCTTTGCCCCTTAGAGGGCGCTAATTTTATTAAACGACAGTTACCCTGTGCCCAATTAGTCAGTTACCCCGGAGTTGGACACATCCCATTCCTAACTGAATTTAGAAATTTTCATTATGCTTTAGAGGAGTGGTTATCTGATCTATGATGGTAAATAAAGTGCAGGTGCAAAAAAACTTTGGTCAAAGTGCAGCTACTTATGACGATTATGCTATAGTTCAGAAGGAGATGGCCAGGATACTTCTTGCTAAGATCAAGAGCACAGGGCGTTGCTTTCAGACCATATTAGAGATTGGCTGTGGTACCGGTTTTTTTACAGAACTCCTTGCTAGAGAATACCCAAAAGCCCTAATTACAGCGATTGACATTGCTCCGGAAATGATCGATTTAGCTAAAGAAAAGTTATCGGGTTCTGCCAATATTAGATATTTAATAGCTGATGGGGAAAAGCTGCCAGTAGGTAGCAAATCACTAGGCGACCCATCCTTTGACTTAATTGTATCAAATGTGGTTTTTCAGTGGTTTACCGACTATGCCAAGGCCTTTGCTCAGTACTATGCATTGTTAAATACCGATGGGTATCTGATTTTTAGCACGCTTGGCGCCGGAACCTTTAAGGAATTATATGTTTGCTTGAATAATAGTTCAAGGGCTAATACCCAACCTGAGCTAATTTGCCGTGAAGGTCACACAAAAAGGGAACCATTTATTGAAAATAAATGCCTTCAGGACTACTTAATTAGAACTGGATTTAAGTTTGTTGGTGTAGAAGAGGTTACAAAACAAGAATATTTTAATTCTTGCCGCGAATTTTTAAGAGCTTTAAAAAAGATTGGGGCTAATAATTACCTTGCTGGGGAACTGGTTGTACAGGGGATGGGCTCTGGCATTTTTTTTCTCATTAAGAGCTATGATGCGATGTTTTCTAATGAGCAGGGGGTTTTTGCCACTTATCAGTGTCTATTTGGCTGGGGTCAGAAAGATAGATAAAAGTGATTAAGAAATAAATGATTATCTAAATAAGTAATTTTAAGGAAATATAGGCGGTGATTGTAGATGTCTTATATAAAAAGACTAAAAAATAATATTATTAATGGCTACAGAATAACCAAGGAAGAGGCACTATTACTTTATGACTGGCCTCTTGAGGAACTGTTAGCTTCGGCAAATGAGATTAGACAAGTTTTATGTAAAGACTCTTTCGATTTATGCACAATAATTAATGGGAAATGTGGGAACTGTTCAGAGGACTGTAAATATTGCGCCCAGTCAGCACATAATAAAGCTTGTGTCGATGACTATTCACTACTTTGTGGAGAAGAGATTTTAAACTCTGCTTTAGCCAATTATCACAAGGGAGTACTTCGTTTTTCAGTTGTTACATCGGGACGCAGTCTGGATAATAATGGAATTATGGATATTTGCGGTACATACCAGTCTATTAAAGAAAAATGCAACATATCGTTATGTGCTTCTCATGGCTTATTAACCTATGAGCAGTTCATACTGCTTAAAAAAGCAGGGGTTACAAGATATCATTGTAATCTTGAGACATCAAGAAAATTTTTCCCCAATATCTGCACTACGCATACTTATGATGACAAAATAACGGCAATTAAAAATGCTCAACAGGTAGGATTAGAAATATGTAGCGGCGGTATTTTGGGGCTTGGAGAAGAATTTGAGGATAGAGTAGATATGGTGCTGGATTTAAGAGAGCTTGGCATAAGGTCCATACCTGTTAATATCCTAAACCCTGTTAAAGGTACTCCTTTGGAGCATAACCCAAAGCTTTCCGACGAAGAGGTCCTAAGAACAATTGCTGTTTTCAGGTTTATCATTCCTGATGGCGCAATTCGCCTTGCAGGAGGCAGGGAGTTGCTTGCTGACAAAGGTAAGAGAGCCTTCTTATCTGGAGCTAATGCTGCGATCTCGGGGGATATGCTTACTACAAGTGGTATATCTATTAAAGAGGATAAAGAAATAATAAGTGACTGTGGATATAAGGTACAAATGCTATGAGTAAAGGAATATTTATAACTGCAACAGGTACAGATGTTGGTAAAACCTATATTACAGCCTTAATAACAAAAACTTTATGTGAAAATGGAATAAATGCAGGGTATTATAAAGCGGTACTTAGTGGAGCAGAAATGATCAACGAGAAGATTATTGCTGGGGATGCAAAACTAGTATTTGATTGTGCGAAAATAGAAAAAGAACCTAATGATTATGTTTCTTACATTTTAAAAACTCCTGTCTCACCACATTTAGCGGCAGAACTTGAAAACGTCACTATTGAACTTAATAATATCTATAGTCATTTTAATCGGATAAAATCAGAATTTGAGTATATAACGGTTGAGGGAAGCGGTGGCATTATCTGTCCAATAAGGTTAGATGGTGAAGAGATAATGCTGACTGATATTATTAAAAAACTAGGGCTTGAAGTACTTATAGTTGCTTCATCAGAACTGGGGACAATAAATCATACAGTTTTGACAGTTGAATACGTAAAACAACATGGTATTTGTATTAGAGGAATTATCCTTAATAAATATGATGACAAAAGCTATCTGCACAGGGATAACAAACAGGTTATCGAAAGATTGACTGGCATCGAGGTTATTGCTGTGGTACAGAAAGGTGCAGAAAGGCTGAATATGCAAATTGATAAGCTGTGTAGCTTGTATAAGGAGACATGAGTATATGAACCTCGTGGAAAAGGACCTTAAATATATTTGGCATCCATGCTCACAAATGAAGGACTATCAAGAACTTAAACCAATAGTAATAAAAAACGGAAAGGGTGCTTATATATTCGATATCAACGGGAAGAGATATCTTGATGCGGTTTCCTCTTGGTGGGTAAATCTTTTTGGTCATTCAAACGACAGGATAAATAGAGCAATTAACGAACAAGTGGAAAAGCTGGAACACGTTATTTTTGCGAATTTTACTCATGAACCTGCTATTCAGCTTGCAGAAAAAATAGTAAATATTACTCCTGATGGATTAGATAAAGTTTTCTTTTCAGATAATGGTTCGGCTGCTATCGAAGTTGCCTTAAAAATGAGCTTTCAGTATCATCAGCAAACAGGAAAAATTAATAAACAAAGGTTTGCTGCGTTGCAAAACGCCTATCATGGGGAGACTTTAGGTGCTTTGTCAGTAGGAGATCTTGATTTATATAGCAAGGTTTTTAATCCACTTTTGCTCAATACATTACGTCTTGAAAGTCCTGATTGCTACCGGTGTATATATGGTAAATGCAGAGATAATTGCAATCTTGAGTGTTTTGCAAACCTAGAAAAGGATATTATCTTGCATCATGAAGAACTGTGTGCTGTTATTATAGAACCATTGATCCAGTGTGCTGCCGGTATGAAAATGTATCCACCTCCTTATCTGAAAAGGTTAAGAAAATTATGTGATGAATATGATATACATCTGATTGCGGATGAAATAGCTGTTGGTTTTGGGAGAACGGGTAAAATGTTTGCATGTGAGCATGCTGGAATTTCACCTGACATTATGTGCCTATCAAAGGGAATTACAGCAGGGTATCTTCCACTTGCCCTAACCTTAACTTCAGATAAAATATATGATGCCTTTTATGGCGATTATTCTGAGCACAAGGCATTCATGCACAGCCATAGTTATACTGGTAATCCGATATCTTGTGCAGTTGCCAATGAGTCACTTAGTATTTTCGAAACTGAGGATATAGTTGCAAAGAATAAAATTACCGCAAAGTACATGTCGGAGTGTGCAAATACCTATTTCTCTGAGAGTAAAAATATCGGTGAGTATAGACAGACTGGAATGGTTGGAGCTATTGAGCTAGTTATGGATAAAAGCACAAAACAGAGTTTTGAACCGCAAAAACGCATAGGTTATGAAGTGTACAAAAAAGGCCTAAACAAAGGTATTGTAATTAGACCTTTAGGTAATGTGATTTATTTTATGCCACCTTATGTTGTTAATCAAAATGATATCGACTTTTTATATTCTCGAACAATTGAAGCTATAACTGAGGTTTTAGATCAGTAAGGTGTTCGCATAAAACAAGTCGCATCTTGAGCTTAACACCCTAACAGAAATTCTGATTTATTCCCGGGAAATTCATAAGCTGGATAATTTGATTGAAGTAGAAGGACAAGATAATTTGGAAGAGGCCTTGAAACTGGGGCGGGGAGGGATTTCTAAATAATGTTTTTCAAAGAAACATCAATACTGTCAAAAATAGGATTGGTTATGCCGATCCCTTTGTAACTGAACCCAAGATGATACGCCTTGTTCGGGGAGAAAATGTTCCTGGTGTCAATGATTAAGGGTGTTTTCATCATCATATATACCATTTCAAGGTTTAATTCCTTAAATTCCGGCCATTCTGTCATCACTATTAGACAATCAGCATCCATAATAGTATCCATAATGTTTGTGGAAAATGTAACTCTTGAATGAAGCGGTTCTTCCAGATTCTTTACTACGGGATCATAGACGTGGATACTTGTTTTCGTATCTGCTATTTTCTCAAGCAAATGGATCGCAGGAGAGTTCCTTGTGTCATTGGTACCCGCTTTGAAGCTTAAGCCTAAAACGGCTATTTTCTTACTTCCTATATCCTTAAGTTCACTCATAACATAATCGATAATGTTTTTGATCTGCAATCCATTTCGTTCCAGTACCGC
>LADV01000230.1 GCA_000961805.1 Peptococcaceae bacterium BRH_c23
ATGCCGCCACCCTTTAATAACATGGTTTCGTTGATATTCAGAAATTTACCAAGGAAGCCGGATGCTGTACCAAGGCCTACAAATACCAGTATAAATCCAATGGTAAAGATGAAAATCTGCAGTGAAATACCACAACCAGAACGGTAATGACCCTTGTTTTCCAAAATAGCAGTAGACATCTGTGAAGTATAGACGGGCAGCAGGGGTATCATACACGGTGAAAAAAAAGAGAGCATACCAGCTAAAAAGGCAGCCCACAGAGTTGCACTGATTTCCATACTTTCCTCCCTCGTTTCCTCGTAATCTTTAAAGGTTTTATACTTATATTTAATACTCAAGTAAATAAATAAAAATTCATAACTCATAAGATGTTTTCCACTAGGACAGGGTATTTTAACAAAAATGTTAAAAATCCGTTAACTTCATGTAATTCTCTTAAGGTAGAATCTATTTATGAATCGAAAATGGAGGGACTACAATGAAGAGGAAGGCATTATTAATATTTATTGTTATTGCTCTATTTGTTACAGGTTTTTTTCTATCAAGAGCATTTGCAGCACCCAGTCCTTGGCAGCTAGCCCCTACTGCTAGCCCGAACCAAGCTCAACTTAATCCGGATGTAAGGGAACCGGCTAACCCTGATGTAAGTGGATCGTGGTACAGTCCGATGAATCCTAACAATCAGCCTAAATATTATTGGTATAATAGTCCTCGTAATAATGGCTGGAATAATGCCTATAAGGATTGGTGGTGCTGGTAAATCGGCATAATAAAATGGAGTTATAAAATACATTTTTCCAATCAAGCAAAGGATGATGGGGGAAGGTGATGAAGAAGCTTAGTGATCAATATGCCCGACAATTTAACAAAAATGTTAAAAATCTGTGACGTGGGCGTAAAATAACAACTCTATACTTTGCTTAGCAACGTAGAAAGGAGGAAACAGAATGAAGTTATCTAAAATAGCCCGAGTTCTTTTAGTAAGTGTTGCTTTACTTACGGTAGGGGCACCTATCGCCTCTGCAGCGCCAGCCTATCCGCAAACATATTGGACGGCACAACCGTCAGCCCCAAGTCAACCCGGGCAGCAGGCTCCAGGTTATGGTTATGGCAACGGTTATGGTTACGGCTGTTGCGGTTATTACGGTAATGGTTATTACGGAGGAATGTGGTAAAAGCGGTTTTGTCAAATTAATAAAAAACACGGGGAGGACCAATTGAGGCTTCCCCGTGTTTTTCTATCTGAGTGGTTTTATTACCACGAGCCGTTTCTATCCCACTCTGAGTGTTCACCCGAATTCTGGCGCCAATTGGACTGGGTTTGATTATTATAATAGTCGTGCTCTTCCGTATCTGGATTTGCATAATCCCGATCTTCGTTATAGGAAGGGTTCGTAGGTTGTTGCGGTGTGGAACTTTCCGGCATCTTGTTGTCAGGGGGGACTTGGCCGGAACTCGGTTTGCTCCAGTTAGGGGATGTTCCTTGCGAAGGTTGATTTACGGGAGGACTGCTGGAAGATTTAGGTGCGCTCCAATTACTAGGGTTGCTGCCGGATGACCAGTTTTGGTTTTCGGAACGGTTCATATAATCATGGTTCTCTGTAGTGTTTGATTCCATATTTGAAGGATGTTCGTTTTCTGGGCCATTTTGAACAGTTGGATCTTTCTTGCTATCAGAGGAGTTATTTTTCCAGTTTTGTGCTCTTACCTCGAAACTTTCTTCAGGGAAAAGGGTGGCTACACTTACATTCGCATCCACCAGAGCTTTCTGGGCATCATTACGGAGGGTATCAGGTTGAACAGCGATACCTTTCTCTTCGCATCGATCATATATTAAATAACTGTTAACTGTCATTCCCTGTTGCTTAGCTTCCTGTTGAATTTTTTGGTTCGTTTGACCGACTACCACACTTCCAGACAGGTTCCTGCGAGTCATTTCATCACGGATGGAGTTTCGAAGTTTTTCTGTATCAATAATGTGGGTTCCCCACTTATTTATCGGTACCACGCTGGCTAAGACCAGGTTTTGAGTTTCGTTTAGCGTTCCTTTATGATTAGCGTTTTCTACGATTAAATCAACGGCTTGATACACGTCCAGCCCTTTGATTGATATTCCATCCACTATACTTGACCCACCATTGACATCTCGCACTTTAATAACTTTTCCATCTTTATTGATCAAAAGCTCGATGCCTTTATTAATATCTAGAGCGACCGAGGCTACTGCCATATTCGGAATGAATAAGAGAGAAAAAACACTGATGCTCAGAACAAGCAATAATACTGCTGCTGTAGTTGCATACTTCAAGGCGGAATTATGAAACACAGATAATCGCTTCGGGTTTAAATCGACTTCAATAGTCTGACCTACAACAGGTGGCTCTTTTGGAGTAGGAATTTCTAAAAAGTCACCTTTTTTCGTGAAGATGACAGTAACCTTTGAAGAAGTCCGCATCACGATCCCTTTGGTTTTCTCCATTTTTGCTTACACCTTCTCTCCCGGTTTCACCTTAATCACTCCACTTACTAGTAGTTCGTAAAACTAAAACAGTTTTGAGGGGTAGAAAAAACTTTCTATTCCCATTATGGGTATAGAATGTTACAGGATTGTCACACAACGCAAAAATAACAAAAATGTTTTTAAAAAGAGAGGAAAATAACAAATAAGTTAAAAACCCGTGACTTTGTTGTGAAACTTTTCTTATAAAATAGTAAACAGTAGCCTAAGTTAACCGCCGATCGCGATTTTTAGGTTTTGAGAATTATTATGTCCTACCCCCAAAATAAATTAAACTCTTACGAATTGTTTAGTGAACAGAAGCTATTCAATGAGTTAGGGTTACGAAATGGAAAGAAAGGGAGCTGTGATAACATGTCAATTTACAAAATTGGTGAGGTTGTAAAAATCAACGATCAGGGAAACGAAGATTTCAATGGACTTGCCGGAGTTGTTAAAAAAATCGAATTAGGCAGTGATGATGTATCCATACTTTATTTCGTTGAATTTCAGACTAATGATAGCCCCCGAACAATACTTGTTTTTCTCGAAAATGAATTGAAGGCTGCATAATTATGGAAAACTCACAAACGCAGTGCTTGTCCTTTTTTATGTGTTTGCCATTGATGTTGCAGAACAGACATGTTCGTATCTGAAAGTACGTATTTTTACGGTACTTATGGAATATGTTCAGCGAACTTAATGAGAGAAGGTGAAAAGATGGGTGAAAAAGCCAAGTCGGAAAAAGTGAAGATTGCGCATCCAGTAAAACGAATCAGGGGCTCTTACGAGAAACAAACACAATGCATTCAGTGTCGGAGCCGGGCGGTAAGAATTATCGGCAAGGATCAGTATTTCTGCACAGATTGTTGTACTGAGTTTAAAGTCTGCGGAAACAAGGTAACCGTGTATACGATCAGTACGGATGGCATCAAAAATGAGCTCTGGTGGATCTATCTGCCTCGTGCTTGGGCGAGTGGTGAGCGGTGAGCTTAAGTTATCCCTAACAATTGTATAACACTCAACCGAGCCAAAGTGCTCAAACATCCAGTACGAGTAAAAGCACAAATAGTATGAACGGAAATGGTTAAAACACTAATCACAACGAGAACCATAATACTAATATGGATGGGAATCATAGGTCTGGTAGCCAATCTGGTCATGAATGATAAAATCTACTGATTAATCTCAGTACGCATAAACCAAACGAGAAGGCCAAACATTTAGCCCGTCTTCTCGTTTGGTTTTTCGCTTTTTATACCCGAACTTTGCGGCTAATTGGACTGGAGCTGAGTATTAAAATCCATCTTTCTCTATGGGATGTTTTTGATTTTGCGATTGATCTTGATCTGTCCCTTCAAATTTCCTCGCTGATTCGTAGACTACTTTAACATAAATGTTAAGAATCTGTAACGTGGGCGTAAAATGACAACTCTATACTATGCTTAGATTCTTGTAATGTCAGAAAAAAAGAGGAGGAAATTAGGAGGCAAAATTTTATTCTAATAGGTTTATTGCATCGCTTGCAATCACGGCACTCACAGTAACTGCAGGATTAACACCTGTGGTAGCTATGGCAAGCGAGAGGAACGTAAAATCAGCCTACAATGTTTTGACTACCCAGAACTTAATTAATGCACTTACTCGTCTCGGTGGGTTTGACAGGTATGACACAGCAATTCAAATCGCAGACAACGGGTGGCAGTCGGCAAGTACAGCAGTCCTAGCACCATCTGGTGATTTGAATATGCTAGACGCTCTTGCCTCGTCGAGTCTTGCCAAAGCGGTTGATGGACCAATACTTCTTGCCGATAACGACTCAATACCTTCTGGCACAATGACTGAATTAAAAAAGCTAGGAGTAACAAAGGTTTATATGGTTAGTGGAACAGCGGTCATTTCTACGAAAGTAGAGAACGACCTTAGCGCAGCCGGTATTCAATCCGTACGATTAGGCGGAAATGATCGGTATGAAACGGCTGTAAATATCGCAAAGGAAATCCAAGCGATTAAACCCTTTCAAGAAGTAGTAGTAACAAATGCCTATGCTAATGTCGACGCAATTTCGATTGCCCCAATTGCGGCTGCCAAAGGTATTCCGGTTCTGCTAGTTGATAAGGATTCTGTCCCGGCAGTTGTGTCTGATTTCATTAAAGCGTCAGGTATAAACAAGACCTATGTCATAGGCGGAACGGCAGTTGTCTCAGACTCTGTAAAGGGTGCCCTGCCTAATGCCATGAGGCTTGGTGGGATTGATCGCTTTGATACAAACACTGAAGTGTTAAAACAATTCGAAAACCTTATAGTCGGTGGTACCATGTTCTTTGCTAATGGGAGTGATACAAGCCTCATAGATTCGTTGACAGGTGCTCCCATGGTGGCTAAATTGGGCGGTGCAATTGTACTGTCAAATAAAGAAGCCGTTCCAGACGGTACTAAAGGGTACACCTGAGGCAGTAGAAGCAGAGGTAACACCTGAGGCAGTAGAAGCAGAGGTAACACCTGAGGCAGTAGAAGCAGAGGTAACACCTGAGGCAGTAGAAGCAGAGGTAACACCTGAGGTAGCAGAAGCAGAGGTAACACAAGTAGAGGAATAAATGATATGGAAAAATTAAAATGGACTCTCGTAAGGATGTTGTTCTTAGGATTCTGACTACGTTTCAGAATCCTAAGAACGCTTCTCTCTTAGCCTTAGAGACGTCAAGAATTTCCGGAGTGCGAGCAAATGACTAAGAAAACCGTTCTGAAGGAAGGCCCTGAACAGTTATTTCTAATCAGAAAACATTCGTTAATATTTGAAGCCTGTCGAAATACATTAACAACCCCAGCAAAATTAGAAACAGCCCGCTTACTTTAAGGCTAATGCCGGAATATTTCTTTAAAATCCTTTGTAATCTGGGAAATCTGTCAAACATCAGACACAGAGCCAGCAGGGGTATGACCATTCCCAGTGAATAACTTGTTAATAATACACTTCCCGCTATGGAAGAATTGGTGGTAGCTGCCACGGTCAGAACAGAGACCAATATCGGGCCCACACAGGGGGTCCACACCAGGGCCAAAGATATGCCCAGGAAAAAAGATGTTATGTAATTTTTTTTGCTCACATTTCGACGGGTTATCTTTTGCCTGGTCGGCAAATTTATTTTAAGCAAACCGAGGAGGTTTAACCCCATGAGTATCACAAAGATGCCGCCACCCTTTAATAACATGGTTTCGTTGATATTCAGAAATTTACCAAGGAAGCCGGATGCTGTACCAAGGCCTACAAATACCAGTATAAATCCAATGGTAAAGATGAAAATCTGCAGTGAAATACCACAACCAGAACGGTAATGACCCTTGTTTTCCAAAATAGCAGTAGACATCTGTGAAGTATAGACGGGCAGCAGGGGTATCATACACGGTGAAAAAAAAGAGAGCATACCAGCTAAAAAGGCAGCCCACAGAGTTGCACTGATTTCCATACTTTCCTCCCTCGTTTCCTCGTAATCTTTAAAGGTTTTATACTTATATTTAATACTCAAGTAAATAAATAAAAATTCATAACTCATAAGATGTTTTCCACTAGGACAGGGTATTTTAACAAAAATGTTAAAAATCCGTTAACTTCATGTAATTCTCTTAAGGTAGAATCTATTTATGAATCGAAAATGGAGGGACTACAATGAAGAGGAAGGCATTATTAATATTTATTGTTATTGCTCTATTTGTTACAGGTTTTTTT
>LADV01000208.1 GCA_000961805.1 Peptococcaceae bacterium BRH_c23
AGTCGTAGCCAAACTCGGCTTTAATCCGCTTTCATAAAGCAGGGCGGAACACAGGGACGTGTTCCGCCGGCCATGCGACAAGGATGTCGCTTTGGCCGAAACACATGTGTTTCGCCCTGCCTGCTTGCATACGGCTTAAAGCCCTAGTTTGGCACGACGATCGCATGGCTGAGCAAGTGTGACGCGACCCTCCCGCCCTCTCGGCGCCTTCCTATTGATACTTCCAAATCGTCCAATTGATTGCATCAAGTAGAGCCTGAGCGCTAGCCTTGAGGATATTCTTAGAAACACCGATGGTCCCCCAAACTTCATGTTCCAGTCGAGTATCGATGATCACGCGCACAATAGCTTCTGTACCTCGCGAACCATCCAGAACCCTTACCTTGTAATTAACAAGTTGACTTTGCCCCAAAATCGGGAAGAAACTGACGAGAGCCTGTCTCAATGCTGTATCTAAGGCATTAACCGGACCGTTCCCTTCCGAAGCGATCTGTACTGTATCTTGACCCACTTTAACCTTAACGACGGCCACTGAGTCTAGTTCTCCCCGCAAAGGGTCACTCCAAACATGATAATCTAAAACTTCAAAGGCTGGTGTGGGAACCTTGCCGAGGATTTTCAGAAGTAACAGATCAAGGCTTCCTTCAGCTGCTTCGAATTGAAACCCGTTATGTTCCAATTCTTTGATTTCGATCATGGCACTCTCAACCCGTGGATCTTCTTTAGAAATAGTGGGTTCAAATCGACGTAGACGTTCCCATATATTCGCCTTTCCTGCCTGATCAGAAATTAATATCCGACGTTCATTTCCAACCCCAGCAGGATCCATGTGTTCAAAGGTTCGTTGGTTCTTCAGAATCGCATCTACGTGCATACCAGCTTTATGCGCGAAGGCACTGCGGCCCACAAACGGCTGTTTTTCATCAAAAGGCGCATTGGTAAGCTCAGCAACGTAGCGGGAAAAGGAGGTGATCTTTAACAAAGCTTCCTCGGAAACAACCGAGTAATCCCCAGTAAGCTGTAATAAGGGAATGAGAGTACTTAGATTGGCATTTCCGCACCGTTCTCCAAACCCATTCCAAGTCCCTTGAATTTGAGTGACTCCAGCTTCCACCGCAATCATTGAATTGGCGACTGCAAGACCTCTATCATTGTGGACATGGATACCAAGTTCTTGGGGATTAAATTCCTGCATGACAACTCTGACTCCTTTTGCTACTTCAGCCGGCATGCTTCCTCCATTCGTATCACACAAAATAATGGTCTTCGCCCCTCCCTCGAGAGCCGCCCCGATGCACTTCAAAGCATAATCCCGATTCTCCTTAAAACCATCAAAAAAATGCTCGGCATCAAAGAAGACTTCCCGTCCTTGTTGAAGCAAGAAAGACACTGACTCTCGTATCAAACGAAGATTTTCTTCCAGGTTTGCCCGCAAAACATCCCTAACATGCAGATCCCAGGACTTCCCGAAGATCGTAATCGTCTTCGCTCCTGATGCCAAGAGATTTAACAGAATATCGCTTTGCTCCGGAGACTCCTTGACTTTGCACGTACTGCCAAAAGCAACGATGTGCGCCAAAGGGGAATGCAAGTCGCGGGCTTGTTGGAAAAATTCCTGATCCAATGGGTTAGCACCCGGCCAGCCCGCCTCTACATAAAGACTACCCATTTCCGCAATTTTCTTAACGTAACTTAACTTATCTTGCGTTGAAAAATGGATCCCTTCCCCTTGAGCCCCATCTCGCAACGTAGTATCGTACACAGTGATTTTTTTTCCTTGGTTCTGATTCAATATTCTCCCCCTCTTCTTTCAACTCAGCCTATGCCTTCGAAGAGCAAATGCGTCCAGTTGAAGTGCGTTTTGTTCTAATAAGAGCCTGATGGCGATGTTCCAAGAACTTGCCACGGGCCTATTTTCCCACTTAGTGTAGTTGGCACCTACCAACCTGTAGCGCTTTGCCTGACCCTTCCAGCGGAAATCTAAATACAATTCTTATTGTGCTATTATACGACAGGTTCCTATTACTGTACAACAGGTCAACAATTTTTAACAATAAAACTTACCCCCGTAATGTGCCGAATCAGCGTAAAAAGCCCTATGGCAGTTCCTCCCCAAGAACTGCCACAGGGCTCTTTTTCCACACGGTGCATGCAAGTCACGAACCGTCCCGAACTTGCTCTCGTCTTGCATTCGTCTTGCACGACTCGCTACCATCGTCCCTGACATGCAGAGGGTCGCGATCACACGGCGCGAACGCCTTTGCGTGAGTCGTAGCCAAACTCGGCTTTAAGCCGCTTTCATAGCAGGGCGGAACACAAGGATGTGTTCCGCCGGCCATGCGACAGGGACATCGCTTTGGCCCGAAACACATGTGTTTCGCCTGCCTTCCATCAGGGCTTAAAGCCCTAGTTTGGCACGACGAGCGCATGGCTGAGCAAGTGTGACGCGACCCTCCCCAGAACCGTCCCCTACTTACTTACGTGCTTAATAGCACTTTTGTCCACAGACATTGAAGGTCAGCACTTCGAGGTTTACCGCTAGGTCAACGTTCCGGAGCTCGATCTCTGGTGGTACATTCAAAACGACCGGTGCAAAATTCAGGATGGCTTCCACTCCTGCTCTAATCAATTGATCAACAATTTCTTGTGCGACAGCTGCAGGCACAGCTACTATTCCGATCTGTGTTTGGTTTAGTTTCACGATATCTTCTAGTTGCTCGATGGGCAGAACTTCCACGTTACCGATCATGGTTCCCACTTTTTTAGGATCCGCGTCAAATATACTGGTAATGACAAAACCTCGTTCTCTAAAACCTTTATAGGAACTTAAAGCCAAGCCTAAGTTTCCTACTCCGACAAGGGTAACGCTCCAATTAACACTTAATCCTAGGATCCTCAGAATATGTTGACGGAGATCTTTGACATTGTACCCGACACCCCTAGTCCCAAACTCCCCAAAGTAGGCCAAGTCCTTTCGCACTTGAGCAGGACTAACGCCAACTCCATCAGCAATTTCTCCCGAGGAGGTGGTGACAATTCCTTTTCGATCAACTTCAGTCAAATGGCGCGAGTATACTGAAAGTCGAATAATGGTTGCCTCTGGAATTTTTAGCGTCTTCAATTGGTTCCCTCATTTCTTTGCTGGAATTTGCTAGCTAAGATGATATGCTAATTATAGCACTATCGATTAAAAACGCAATTTAATCCTAGCTCTAATTTCCAAAAAGTTTAAAATATGGAATAGTGCTTTTAAGTCTATTATTTACCAGAAAGAAGGTTTATAACCCTCTGTGACTCATAAAATAACGATAATCCTAAAGCTTTTTGCTCTTCTGGAGTCGTTTTGGTGCGTAGTAAATTATAATATTGATGAAGTTCTTCCAAATCTTTAGGAGGAGGATTATCTGCTTGGGCATTCCATAATTGATGTTCCTTGGCGAGAGCTTCGGCCATCATGCCCCCCTTGAGTATATTGTTAACGTTTGTTAACAGTTCTACTGTTAGTTGTGCACCATTCCCAGCGACTCGGAAGGATCGTTCCGGAAGCGTGATTTGTTTGGGAACGGTCGAAATTCCTTTTTCCGCCAAGAATGTTCGTAACCCTTTTAATTCACTTGCTGAATGCCCTAAGCCAATGCCAACCACCCAGGGATTAGAGCTGATTACTTCGGCTTTAATCCCAAGCATTTTGACTTGCTCTTTACTCATTTGCGCATTGGATTCATTTTGAAAGACGCCGACTTGACAAGTCCAGAAAGTCACTTCAGGTAGAACCAGGACGGTATTATTGTCGGGATTAGTGCCTCTTTGGTCAGTTTGGGCCCCCCGGCTTTGACCCACTAGTTCTATGTAAATTTTTCCGATTCCCCAAGTCAGTAAACCTAATGCCATCATCCCTAAAATTAAAACAACGACTACTCGAATCTGCTCCATAACTTTCATGTCTATTCCCCTTCCGCGTTGTTCTGGACAAACTTCTCTACACGGAAGATATGTTAAGAATTGCAGAAATAGACCGAGAAGACTATGTCGAAAGACCTTGATCAGACGAACAAGGTCCAAGGAAATTAGCAGATACTAAATAATGATTTTTGACAAGCCAAAATAAAAAAGCGCAGCGAGTACAGATGTTGTAGGAATAGTCACAAGCCAGGCGACGAGCATTTGTTGAGCCACTCCCCAGCGCACTGCAGAAACCCGCTTGGCGCTCCCGACCCCCATGATCGAACCTGAAACCACATGGGTAGTGGAAACGGGGAGATGGAGACCTGGAAGCGCAGTCGCTGTCCAGATTACGAGGGATGAACTTAAATCTGCGGCAAACCCATTGATGGGCTCCAGTTTGAAGATCTTCCCTCCCATGGTGCGGATGATCTTCCACCCCCCCGCAGCGGTTCCGGCAGCCATCGCCACAGCGCAGGCAACCTTTACCCATATTTGTGGGGCAAGATCGGTCTGTGATTGTAACCCCGCTGCGACAAGAGCCATGGTGATGATCCCCATGGATTTCTGAGCATCATTGGAGCCGTGGTTAAAGGCCAATAATCCCGCAGAAATGATTTGCATCTTCTTGAACCCATGATTGAGGCGCGACGGCGAAAAATTGCCGAAAGAGAAAGCTAACACCTTCATGACAATAAACCCTAGCACCATCCCTATAATCGGGGAAAGAATCAGTGCCGCAAGAATCTTGCCTAAACCTTGCCAGTGTAAAACGCTAAATCCAACTTTCGCAACAGCTGCTCCAGCCATTCCACCAATCAGGGCATGGGAGGAACTACTCGGAATCCCCACGTACCAGGTGAGAAGGTTCCAGACGATTGCACTAAGCAAAGCAGCAATTACGACCTCTTGGGTCGTAAATTTCGGCGAAACAATGTCTTTGGCGATGGTTTGGGCAACTCCGGTACTATAGAGAGCACCAAAAAGATTTAAGAAGGCTGCCAGAATCACCGCCCGTTTGGGGCTCAAGGCCCAGGTCGAAACACTGGTGGCAATCGCATTAGCCGTATCATGGAAGCCGTTGATGTAATCGAAGGCTAACGCTAAAAACACCACAATGACTAACAGCACACCTAGACTAGTCATATTTCAAGACCACACTTTTAAGCAGATCGGCAATAGCTTCACAATGATCTAAGGTTGATTCTATATGTTCCAAAATCTCTTTCCATTTAATGATTTCTATGGGGTCTTTCTCATGTTCAAACAGTCGGGCCACTTCAGAACGGTAGAGTTTATCTCCTGCACTCTCTAGGTGATAAATCTCTTCTGCTGCCGCCAAGATCATCGATTTCTTATAATGTAAATTTCCTAAGCAAGAGAAAGCTGTCTGAATTTGTTCTGCGGCCAATGTCACCAGATGAACAAGTTCTTGCGCTCCCAGTGAGGGTTTGCTGGTTCGATAGAGAAGCATGCGCTCCACTGTACCTTCCGCATAATCGACGATGTCATCCAGGACTTGGGCAAGTTTATAAATGTCTTCACGATCTAAGGGTGTGATAAACGTGCAATTTAATCGCTCCAAGATTTGATTAGTTACACTGTCAGCTTCGTTTTCGAACCGATGCATTTGAGCAGCATCTTCAGCAGAAACACTATCTTGCTGCATGATCCCATAGAGTCTTTTAAGTGACTTAGAAATAATCTCCGTACTTTCGGAAAAGAGTTGATAAAATTTGTCTTCTTTTGGAGTCAACTTAAACATACTATATCCCCCAACCCTGAACTTTCTCTGATTTTACGGATCGGAACCTCTCATTGAAACAGATTCAGCGACGATTATCTAGTCCAGCGAGTATTATATCAAATCTTGGCCGAGTTGTGTTATTTTTTTCGTTTCTGTCGATCAATGGAGGAACTTCCTAATCCTGCTTTAAATCATTGATTAAGGCTTGGCGTGCCTCTGCCAGCATGTAGATTGAACCCGTAACACAGAGCATGTCGTTTTCTCCAAGACGCTTAAGAGCAAAAACCACGGCTTCCTTGGGATTTTCGATACAGGTTACCGGACGACCATGCTGTTCAGCCAATTTCCCAAGCGCCCTCCAGTCCCCTGCTCGCGGTGAATCAGGACGGGTGATAATGAGTTCATCCGCCAAAGGCACGAGCATATTCACGACCTTTTCCCGTTCCTTATCCGTCAGCATCCCCAAACAAAGTATGAGCTTGTTACGTTTATAGAGTGGGAGTGCCTGAGCTAAGGCCTTAGCTCCATCGACATTATGCGCTCCATCCAAGAGGATCTTAGGGTTCAGGGAAAGTAGCTCTAAACGCCCGAACCACTCTACCTCACGCAATCCAGCATAGATCGCTTCTCTAGGTATTCTCACATCATATTGACTTTGCAACACTTCACAGACGGTGATTGCTGTAGCTGCGTTGCGGAGTTGGTGGAGTCCCATCAAATGCAGGCGCAACTTCAAGTAGGTTGAGTGTAAGCCTATGAGGTCAAATTCCTGTTCCAGTTCTCCACTCCATTTGCTTTCCCAGCGAACATCTTCCCCCACTAACCACAAGGGAACACCCATAGCCTTAGCTTGTTCACGCAATACTTCGATCACGTCTAAGTCTTCAGAGGCTGTCACTACCACGGACTGGGGTTTAATAATACCTGCTTTTACCTTGGCGATGGAAACCACATCAGACCCTAAATAGTCCATGTGGTCCATTCCAACATTAGTGATGACTGAAACTAGGGGGGTAACCACATTGGTCGAATCGATGGCTCCACCTAACCCGACTTCTATAACCGCATAATCGACGCTTTCCTCCGCGAAATAGAGGAACGCCAGCGCAGTGCTTACCTCAAACTCGGTGGGATGCTCATAACCTTCCGCAACCATAGCTTCTAAATGTGGGCGCACTCGTGCTATCACCTTAATGACCTTTTCTTTAGGGATCATTTGCCCGTTGATGACCATGCGTTCCCGATAATCGTGCATATGAGGCGAGGTAAAGACTCCGACCTTGTACCCCGCTTCCCGTAAGATACGAGCAATCATGACCGTTGTCGAACCCTTGCCGTTCGTACCTCCTACATGAACTACGCGCAGAACTCTTTCCGGATTTCCCAATCGTTTAAGAAGTTCTTGAATACGCCCCAGCCCAAAATTTATACCAAACGTCGTCAGGTTAGCGAGGTATTGTAAGCTCTCAGAATATTCCTTTTCAAGATCCTTTTCGGACATTCCCTTTCCCTCCTGCACGATTTACGTATACATGAAATACCTTACATTAACTCTTTTAAGCGTTCTTCTAAAGCTACTTTGCGGGCTAAGAGGCCTTCTAGTCTCTCTCTCTCTTTGGCCACGACTGCTGCAGGTGCTTTGTTGGTGAATCCCGGATTATTTAGTTTTAGGTCCAGACTTTGAATATCTTGGCTGGCTGCAATAATCTCTTTTTCGATCCGAGTTATTTCTTTATCAAAATCCATCAATCCTTTTAAGGGCAGATAAATCTCTACACCCTCAAGAACGGCACTGGCTGATTGAGCGGGCTTCTCGGCCAACCTTTCAAAGATGTCTACCCTCGCCCCTCCAGCCAATTTCAGGATATCTGGCTTGCCGTTTTCGAGCACCTTACGTTGAACCCCATCTGGGGCAAGGATTAGGATTTCGACCTTTTGTCCAGGTGAAACTTTCATCTCGGCACGAATATTGCGGATTGCTTTAATGGTGTCCATGAGTAGTGTCATATTACTCTCGGCTTCAGCGTCCTTATACTGTGGTACTTGTGGCCAGAACTGCACCATGATGCTGCCCTCCCCCTCATTCGGGAGGTTCTGCCAGATCTCTTCCGTGAGAAACGGCATGTAAGGATGTAACAGCCGCAGGGTTCCTTCGAGGACTTCAAGCAGGACGGATTGGGCAGTATGCCGAGCTACAGCATCTTCTTTGTTGTAAAGGCGTGGCTTAGTCAGCTCAATATACCAATCACAGAACTCACTCCAGATAAACTCAAAGAGTAATCGTCCACCTTCTCCAAGATCAAAGTTTTCCAGAGCTTCTGTCCCCTTCTCTACGATAGAGGCATAACGGGAGAGGATCCAGCGATCCACCAGCGTTAGTTCTCCACGAGGACCTGGCGCGTAGTCTTCTAAATTCATGATTACATACCTAGAAGCGTTCCAAATCTTATTGGAGAAATTCCGGGTTGCTTCCAGGCGTTCAGGATGAAAACGAAGATCATTGCCGGGGGTATTCCCTGTGATTAACATAAAGCGCAAGGTATCTGCTCCGTACTGCTCAATCACTTCGATGGGGTCCACGCCATTGCCTAAGGATTTACTCATTTTTCGCCCTTGGGCATCCAAGACCAGCCCGTGAATCATGACTTTCGGGAAGGGCACTTCCTTCATAGACTCCAATGACATAAATATCATGCGGGCAACCCAAAAGAAAATGATATCCCTGCCGGTCACTAAGACAGAGGTCGGGTAAAACTGTTTCAACTCAGCTGTTTTCTCCGGCCAACCCAAGGTGGAAAAAGGCCAAAGACCCGAGGAAAACCAGGTATCTAAAACATCGGGATCTTGCTTCAGGTTCTTTGCTCCGCAGCTCGGGCAGCTCAAGGGATCCTCGCCGGCACAGATCTCCTTACCGCAGGCTTCGCAATACCAAACCGGAATGCGGTGTCCCCACCAGAGTTGACGAGAAATACACCAATCCCGGATATTTTCCATCCAACCCAGATAAATCTTATCAAATCGATCCGGCACAAATTCTAAACGTCCATCCCGAACAACATCAATAGCAGGCTCGGCAAGAGGGGCCATTTTTACGAACCACTGTCGACTCACCATCGGTTCGATCACGCTGGAGCAACGATAGCATTCCCCCACCGCATGGGCATGAGCATCGATTTTGACGAGAGCCCCTGCCGCTTTTAAATCTTCCACGACTGCTTTACGCGCTTCGAAACGATCCAGGCCTTGATAGCGACCCGCATTTTCATTCATCTTAGCTTCTTTATCTAAGACCATGATCTGAGGCAATTGATGACGAAGCCCCATTTCAAAGTCATTCGGGTCGTGTGCGGGAGTGATCTTAACAGCACCCGTCCCGAACTCGCGATCGACATAGTCATCCGCTATAATCGGGATTTCTCGATCCATCAGAGGCAGAATCAAGGTTTTTCCTATTAAATGCGCATATCGCTTGTCCTCAGGATGAACCGCCACGGCAGTATCTCCGAGCATAGTTTCCGGTCGAGTCGTTGCCACAACCAGCGCTTCTTGACTGTCTTTGACTGGGTATCTTAGGTGATAAAGATTTCCGTCTCGATCATGGTGCTCTACTTCAATATCCGAAATCGTGGTATGGCATTTCGGACACCAGTTGATAATATAATTTCCGCGATAAATCAGACCTTTTTGATAGAGGTCAACGAAGGCTTCCCGAACCGCCTTCGAGCACCCTTCATCCATCGTAAAGCGCTCACGTTCCCAATCACAAGAAGCACCCAGTCTGCGCAACTGCTGAGTGATTCGCCCACCGTATTGCCGTTTCCAGTCCCAAACCCGTTCTAAGAACTTCTCTCTCCCCAGTTCCTGTCGATTTGTCCCTTCCTCAGCCAACTGCGCCTCTACTTTTGCTTGAGTCGCAATTCCGGCATGATCCGTTCCAGGTACCCAGAGGGTATTGTAGCCCTGCATCCGCTTAAAGCGCGTTAAGATATCTTGAATTGTACTGTCCATGGCATGCCCAAGATGAAGGGCCCCTGTCACGTTCGGCGGCGGCATTACAATACTAAACGCTGGTTTATCCTTTTGCACCTCTTGATGAAAAAAGCCATTTTCCTCCCAATACTGATACCATTTCCCCTCAACTAAGCTCGAATCATAAGTTTTAGCCATTTCGATTGGTTCTGTTTTATCCGATATTTCTTCCATTATATTTCGTAACTCCTTCCACTCACTAAACCAAAAAAAAGCCTTTAATCCTGGTAAAGGACGAAAAGCTTCCGTGGTACCACCTTTATTCTGAGCGACACAGGGTCTCCCAGCACTTATCATGCGCTAACGGGGATTTTCCGTCAGAGAGTACTTCATTCCCCCCTGCCCCTCCTGTACGACCTTAGCGCTTACCGAAAAGGCCTCCCAGCTTAAAGCCTTTCTCTCTGAACAGTTAACCACGCTATTCCTTACATTCTTAGGGTTTATCTCGAATATTCATTTTTTATATTATACTCGGCATGATAAATATTGTCAAAATCTTTGGGAATCCCCTTTACTTAATCTTGCCGAATATCTGCACGTCTTACGCCGGTTACCTTAGCGGTCCATTCATCCACTGCGACAAGATCGTTAGGACCAAGCTCCGACAAAGCAGTTTTCCCCATGGCACGTACTCCCTCTTCCATTTCTAAGACCATTGACTTTAAGACATTGGCTACACTTTTACTGGCCAAAGAAATATCCAGCCGTTGTTTATAGGGGGAATCGTAATACACTAATTGGGTTAACGGTTCCCAGGGGAGAATTTTATGGATTTGGTTATGGATTAATCCGAACAGAGGTACAGTTCCTAGATAGATCGCATCTGCCCCCAGAGCTATAGCTTTTAAACATTGCCCTGGTGTAGCATATCCTCCTCCGACCACCAAGCTCACTTCTTTACGGGCTCCCTGTTCGCGCAAAAAACGTTCTGCGCGCACTAAGGCTAAGAGACTTGGGATTCCCAAATCATCGCAGATCAGGGGTGTTGCCCCAGACGAACCACCTTGACACCCATCGAGCACAATGACATCAAAGTCAGCCTCCAAACAAACGGCTAAGTCCCGCTCTAAACCTCCTGTGGCCATAATTTTGATAGCAATAGGCTTCCCGGCTGCTTCAGAACGCAAATCCGCAACATACTTTGGCCAATCCCAAGGGGAATTAATTCCTGGGATGACAGCAGATGACACGACGGATTCCACAGGGGATACGCCCATGAGCTTTTGTGCTTTTCCCTTTATGGAATTAGGTTCATGTGCTCGGGACCCTACACTTGACCCTTGTCCCATCTGTACTTCCAGCATATCCGCAGTAGCAATCCCTTGAGGACTATGCCCCCAAGTGCTCCGACTAATTTGCCAGATGAATTTGTCGGCTTCATCCCGTTCGCTTTGAAGAAAGGGACCCTCACCAGAATTGGTAGCGGTTCCCATTTGTTTTGCTGCCCTAGCTAAGGCACGTTTAGCCTCTTCGCTCAGCCCGACCCCATAACCCATGCCCGAAATCATTAACGGAATATCGATCTGAAGGGGCTTTTCTGCCTTCGACCCGAGGGTTACCTTCATGTCTACTGGAATACTGACATCTTTAGGAAGACGCGCCATTTGAGCAGCGACGAACATAAGGGTATCATAATGGGGCAGTGTTTTTGGAGAGCCTAGAGGCCGATGGATCAATTTTCCTTCTTCAGCTCGTAAACTGATTTCCAGAATAGTCTGGACTGAAGTACGACGCACAGCACTCCACAATTCCGCCAGGTTTTCATGATACTTATCTTTAAGAAGCCTTTCAATCACTAAACCAAAAAGCCGTTGCACGATTGTTCGGAACAAACGTTTACCGACAATATAAAATACTAACAAAAGAATGATTCCTGCAATGAGTGTCCCCAAAACAGAAAGAGCAACTATGAGTAGGGCGGTCGTAATCAACAAGATAATCCCCCATCTTTGACTTACGCATTTTTTAATGCACAATCTTAATAGGCGTAGTCTACGCTGCTTAGTCAATAATATACAAAAAAGAGGAATTCTCATTGAACGTTTTAAAATGAGGTTCCTCTTCTTTGTATATTCAAGGATCAAATTAGAGTAAGTTCATCTAATCGTGAAACTCCCACTTCAAGTGGGAGTCTTACCCCGTACTCTGCTTTTGTGACGAAGGCCTCCTGTGGAGGGAAGCTGCAGAATAAGCATCGTGTTCGCTAGTGCGCGCAATAGGGGGCGGTTCTTGACTTGCATGCAAGTCAAGAACCGCCCCCTTCTTCCTTTTAGAACCTCACTCTTACACACGATGTCCCCTAGGCCTGACCCCATTTTCCTCCAATTCCATCCTTCAGACGGCGCACATGAAATGTGCCGTCCCCCCAGACGTTCCGCTCCCCGTTCGTTCCCCGTTCTCGGACCCAAGTCAAGGACGCAGTGTGACACGAGCGCGACGTCTTTGCGAAAGCAGAAAAGCAAACTTCCGTGTAAGCGACCCCAGATACGGGGCTGAGCACAGGACGTGCGAAGCCGCCAACTGAGCCAAGGATGGCGAATTTGGCGGGAACCCCGATCCTCATTTAGGAGCTTACACGGTTAGTTTGCTCTGCGTCGCAAGCACCGAGCGCTGTGTCACACAAGTCCTCCCCATTTTCCGTGGAAAACTATCTCTGCCATCGCCTTCCTGGGACGCGGGCGTCGTTCCTCAGCAGCATATCCTAAAGGAGTCATCGCTACTACTCGAACATTTCCGGGAACATCCAAAGCCTCTCTTACTTTCTCCTCACTAAACAGACCCTGCCAGCAGGTCCCCAACCCTTGATCTGTTGCAGCTAACACCAAATGTTCCATGGCAAGTCCTGCATCTAACATCATAAAGTCCTTGCCTTCCCATACTTCCGATTCACTAGGCACTGCACATAAAACAATGACCATAGGGGCTCCCATCAAAGCCTTCCGTCCAGGATTACTCTCACTCATACATTCAGCTAAAGCCTTACGCCCCGCTGTATCTTCGACCAAAACAAATCGCCAGCACTGTAGATTCTTCCAGGACGGAGCTAACCGGGCTGATTCTAAAATATACTCCAATTTTTCCTGTTCGATTGGTTTATCCAGATAGGTGCGCAAACTCCGCCGAGCTTGAGCCAATTCAAGAAAGTTCATTCTCAGTCCTCCAATTTCCTTTGCTTTTTTTCGTATTATGTTCTTACATATTAGTATTATTCTCTCAACCAGTTCCTTTTCCTGCTTTCGTCAACATATCACCATTAATAATCCTATTGCTCCCACCAGGGTCTCAAATCCCTATTTTTCTCCGAAGTAACTTTTCCCGTAACTGCTTTTCTCGTGCTTACCTTTTCCGTTCCCGCTAAATCTTTATCCTCTCTCCCTCTCGCCCAATCAGCAAGATCATTATCTAGCGGCTCGGATTCCCAAATCTCCGAAATTCCAGAATTTTTTGGGCTTGAGAATTTTGATTTATTATTTTTATTTTCCCTGTCCCAAGGCCATTCTATCTCTGAACCTTCATCAGAATTTTTCTTCGCCCCTTGATTCTCTGTAGAATCATCCTTTGATATAGGCTCCGTCTCCCAATCGAACTCGCTGCTGAAGTGGTCATCTGTACCATAACTGGCATACGAGGGAGTAAAAAATGAATGATTCTTTCCTGCGTTCCAAGAACTCCCAGTTTCCCGCTTTGTGCCTGCTCCGAAGGCCCCAGCGACTAAACCGATCAAGGCACCCTCGAGAAGAACTTGCATGAAGCCCCACCCTTGAATAGGAAGGAATAGAGCCAGTAATAGAGTCCCCACTGTAACATAGCCAGCTCCAGTGACCCCGCCCATTAACCAGACACCGCTTTCTTTTGCTGTTCTGTACCCTCCCACTAAACAACTCGCCAGAAGCCCAATATCCAATAACCTAGAGGTACTCAGGCCGCCTAAACCTATGGCACCCCATATAACACCAGCAAAAAGGGTCAAAACTGTAACTAGCAAAGCCGTTGTGATTCCCCTTAAAATAAATAGACCCATCTCTCTCCCGCCCCCCTTTTATATACTTATTATCGATAAGATTTTTACATATTTATCCTAATACTATTACTACGTTGAACTTGTCCAATACATTCCAACTTTATTCCATTATTACCCATTATCATGTCTTCCCCTTTGCGAATATAGTGTGCTATGTCATATGAAAAAGGAGGCGTCGTGATGGATTATGCACGATATACTGTACATGCTGGGGATACTATTTATAAAATTGCCAAGGCCTACAATGTCGAAATGGCTGAGATAATCCAACTGAATCATTTAAAACATCCTGATCGCATATATGCTGGCCAAGTTTTACTTCTCCCCGTCCAGGAATCCCGTGAACCTGCTACCCCCATGCAGATTCCCGAACCTACCCTTACATACGCCACGTGGCTCTACGAGGCTTATGCTGGTAAGGATTCCGAATTAACCGCGATCACAACCTACCTATATCAAGCCGTGCTTTTGGACCACCCAGATTTCGATGCCTTGTTACGCCCCATTGCTTACGACGAAATGCAACATCTCGAAAAATTAGCTCTTGCCTTACGTTATCTGGGGGTTGACCCGAAATACGGAGCATTAAGTAGCGGGCACTGGGTTGAATGGCGAGCGAATTTTGTCAACTATACCAGCGACCTTTGCGCTCTGTTAGACTCTAACATTGCAGACGAGGCCAGAGACCATCAGGAATATCTTGAACTCGCTCAAAAAATACCCATTCCAGAAATCCAGTGTATCCTTATGGAAATGGCCGCTGATGAAGAACGTCACTACCATTTATTCTGTCAAGCGAAGCAACAATATTGCGGCGAATTTGCCCCGTGTCCCCAACCAACGCCATGTTCTCCACCTCCAATCTATACTCCGATAATAAGCCAAGAACCTTTGCAAGAGGCACAATTGCCTATGATAGATCTTCCAGGACCACATCAGGGAGGAAGAGGTTAATAATCCCTCTTTTCAGTTGGCATTTGTTTCTGTATACTAGAAATTGCGTAATCACTGTGGCACTACAGAGGTCGGATGTCAGAGACCAAAGTTCAGAAGAGTCGCTGTCAGTAAGTCTGTTCAAGCTCAGAAAGGCCGTTGCGTAACCTGCGCAACGGCCTTTCTGAGCTTAGTCAGACTTGATAAAGAAGAGGAGGAATTGGATTGAAGTTGAGTAAAAGCCAATGGGCTGATTTTTCCTTACTTATGGTTACCCTAGTTTGGGGTTCAACCTTTGTCATCGTTAAATGGGCAATCGAGGACCTTCCCCCGTTTCCTTTTCTAGCGATTCGCTTTGCTCTGGCATTTATTAGCTTACTTCCGTTTCTCTGGTTACAGAAGGCCCATATCTCCAAAGGCACTGTGCTAAAAGGTGCGGCCTTAGGGGTTTTTCTCTTCTCCGGATACGCTTGGCAAACGGTGGGACTACAATACACCACGGCCTCCAACGCCGGGTTTATCACTGGACTTTCTGTCGTTTTTGTCCCAACCTTAGTTACTATAACAACACGGAAACTTCCAAACCCCAGCCTAATCATCGGTATATTCTGTGCCTTAGTCGGTTTAGCCTTTCTCTCCCTAAGTGATCGTTTTCAGCTTAATAAGGGTGACCTCATGATCCTTGCTTGTGCGGTATGCTTTGCCTTACATATTTTCTTAGTAGGGCGTTATGCCCCTGAGACAAATGCCACAGTTTTAGCCAGCGTGCAGATTCTTACCGTCAGCATTTTAAGCGGCCTTTTCTCCTTCCTATTGCCCCAGCCTTCCATATCCTTTAGCTCCACTGTATGGATAGCCTTATTAGTTACCGCTATTCCGGCAACTTCACTCGCCTTCTTTGTTCAGACTAAAATGCAACAATTCACCACACCGACCCATACCGCTCTCATATTTTCCATGGAACCGGTTTTCGCTGCCATCTCTGCGTTTTTCTTTGCTGGAGAAATATTAACCCAAAGAGGGCTCTTTGGGGCAGGATTGGTCTTAGCAGGTATGCTCATCGCAGAATTTACGGGATCGAAAAACGAACCACCGTCAAAATGAAAAAAAGATAGAATACTCCTCCGATTAGGAGAGTAGTAGGTAAAATAACCCCTTTGTAACGTAGTGAAAGGTAAGGAATCAACGCTGCTCCCACAGCAAGCAGCGCACTCCAGAGTGCCAAGGTATCAAGTTTCCAAGGCGTAAGAGCAATTCCGATAGCCGGTATCACAGAACTTTGAAACACCATGGCTCCGCTTAGATTACCCATAGCTAACGTATCTTTACCCCGCCGGATCCAAAGGACGCTATTAAATTTTTCCGGTAACTCGGTTGCTATTGGAGTAATTATTAAAGCTAGCACAAAGACTGGAATTCCAACGGCTACAGCGATGGGTTGTATAGCATCGACAAAACGATCCGCCCCAAATACGATCGCCACTAATGACAAGAATATTTGTACTAAAATCATGGTCATCGATGGTTGAGGATTGTGTCTGGACACATATAAGGGTGCTAACTTTTCATGTTGGCAATCATCCTTGCAGTCGCGCAGTGTTTGGTATACATAAATTCCATAAGCTGCAACTAACATTAGAGCAGAACCATTCTTAAGTGTTTGAGAGGGTAAAAAGGAAGCTAGAATGGCCATTGAATAGACAATCAGGAAAAATTTTAGATCATGGCTTACAACCTTAGCATCAATACGCAGGGGGAGATTCCTGCGCCGGAATATAAGCGCCGAAATTCCAGTGATAAAGAAAGCCACTGTCGCAAGCATAAAAGGCGCACCAAGAATCGCTCCTATCCCAATGTCTTCCCCTTCCGGCCCTACCCTTCCCCCTAAAAAGGCCATAATCGGAACCATGGTCTCGGGCAAGGCAGTCCCAACCGCTGCGAAAATACTCCCCACCGCTCCAGCCCCAAGCTTGAGCCTTTGCCCCAACCACTCAATCCCATTAGTGAACGCTTCAGCCCCAATCAAAATAATTCCCAGACTTATAATTAAAAACCCGACATCTCTCAACTATTACCCTCCCTTCTTCTTGCTCACTCCCTGAGGGTTCTAACAATGTTACCGTTAAACTCAAGTACCTAACATGGTGAATAAGTAGGGTTCTTAGGTTCTTAGGTTCTTAGGTTCTTACATCTCCTTAAGCGTCAATAATTCTCACTCTATAACTATACGAGAGTGGGGTTTTTTTATGATAAAACAATCCGCTTAAGAGTCTTCTTCGTGTACTTTCTTAAAACCAAACTGACAAATTGAACACAAAAAAGCCGGAGTCCATTATTCGGATTGAATGGAACTCAGGCTTTTCTGTGTTCATATGCTTCAGTAATTTAACTATCCTATTTCTTTATACCCGACTAACAATGCATTCCCTTGATTGTCACGAAATGTTGAAATGCTTAATAAATAGTGCTAAACTGTATATACAACTGAACTGTGAAAGGTGGTGGAAATCGCATGGCTATCGTTCAACAAATTCAAAAAAGGATGATCGTCAGCCTAGCTCAAATTGCTAAGGATCTTAATTTACATGAGGGAGACCATGTCATAATTGAGGAGAAAGACGGTGGAATTTTCTTGAGACCAGTTGACTGGGTAGATAAGAATCAAAAATACTTTTGGACTAAAGTGTGGCAAGAAAAAATGAACCTAAGCCAAGAAGCCCTGGAAAAGGGCGAATATAAAACATTTAGCAACATGGAGGAGGCTATTAAAGATCTGGAGGAGCTTGCCCATGCCAATAATAATAAGAACCAACCCATTTGATGCAGACTTTCTCTTGCTATCGCAAAAGGAGCAAAAACAGGTTTTAAAGGCACTCCACTTCCTTGCCGATAACCCAAGGCATCCATCTTTGCAAACACATAAGATCGAAGACACCGACTTTATTGAAGCTTATGCAAGTATGGATATTCGAATCATCTTTGAACGGACAAGTGATACTATTGTTTTGCGTGCCGTAGGACATCATGACATACTAAAAAGCCTCTAACCACTTAAAAAGTCAATACTAATAATGATTTTAGAATATAACAGGATAAAACCGGAGTCCATACTAATGGAACTCCGGTTTTATCATTGACCCGATCCAGACGGTGCATATGAAATGTGCCGTCTCCCCATCACTCGTTCTTCGTTCCACGACCCAAGCCAGGGACGCAGTGTGACACGAGCGCGACGTCTTTACGTAAGC
>LADV01000115.1 GCA_000961805.1 Peptococcaceae bacterium BRH_c23
AAAAAGCTGGTTTTTTGCGTCTGACCTAATTCAGGATATGTATTTGGTGTGATGTTAGACCTGGGGTCGGTCGGAGGAATATGGGAAATAACAAAAATACGTTTTCCTTGAGCATGCTGCAAGTCAGTTTCAAGCCATTGATACTCTTCGTCCGGAATGGCTCTTTTTTCCTTCCACCCTCTTGAGCTATCCAAGAAAACATAGTGGTTGTTTAAATAATCAAAGGAATAGTAAGGAGGCCCAAAAAGCTGGGTATATATCTCCCGGCCATTCTCCCGGATATCATGATTCCCCAAGGTAGTATAAAGCGGAACTTGAAGTTTGGAAACAGTTTCATAAAAAAGCCTATACCGGTTAGGTTCTCCTCCGTAGACGAGATCGCCGTTATCAATGACAAAGGCAGGGTTAATTCCATTTACTTGGTTGATGATTTGAGTAAACGTACCATAGCCGTTTCTATTGTCTCCCAAAATCACTACTTCAGGATTCCCGCGAGTTCTCAGCGTAAAATTAATGGTCTTCACTTGGTTTACTTTTAAGTCAACAGTAAACGAAATAGTGTGCGGATCAATAACCTTTAGATTTTCTAGCCCGTCTCTAGTTTCAATTTTAGAAGGGCTAATGTTTTCCAATCTTAGCCTATATGATTTTTCCTTACCGCTTTTTATGGTTATTGTTGGTGTTGGGGAAAGGGATCTAAGTAGCAAGCTCTCCTCATTGCCATTTTCCTTTATTTCCCCCTTTATGAACCCACTCTGGATACTGACAACACTTCCGTTCCAGTTATAGGAAGAATTCGAATTATAGGGGTCAAAAGATAAAGGCAAAGGCACAAAGCCTTCTTGCACCTTGAAACTTTTGTAGCTTTGTAAGATAAATCCGCTTGTGACCAGTAATCCAATCACAAGTAAGATTAAAACCAATCCTTTTTTTCGCATGCATCTCACCTTTTAAACTTATTCCAGTTAGAGTATAGACAAATATGGGGAAGCTTAGCCTTGCCAGATGTTACGAGAAGAGCATTATGCAAACACAAATCCCTCCCGAGAGTGTTTTTCATTAGTAGATCTATACATTTTAATGACTCAGTTTGAATTCCTTATGGCGTATTTTCCATAATGGAATATCCGCAGACCCAGGTTCGTCAAAGGCTCAAATACAGGGTTAATAAGCCAAATAATTTTGGCACTGACAATACCTATTATAGTACTGGCTAATACATCGGTTGGCCAATGCACCCCTGTATAAACACGAGCAATTGCTACGAGAATAGCCAAAAGTGTAAAACTCCATCTTACCCAAAATGAAGCTTTTCTCCAGGACCCTGCAGCAAACCCAAAACTTCCTGATGTGTGGTCACTGGGAAATGAGGTATCTAGCGAATGGGGGATAAGCTGTGTAAATGTGTCTTTTGGAAGAGTAACAAAGGGGCGTGGCCGGAAGAATAACTGACTGATTAAAGCATTAAAGCCCAGTGCTAACACACCCGAAAATCCCGCCACAACCAGAGCGTGACGTTTCTCTGACTCTGATTTGGGTAAAGTAAACCAAGCTAATAAAAACAACACTACATATAGTTCTAAAGCATATTGGGCAAAGAAAGCCATAATTTTGTCTACAATCGGATGATGTCCAGCCCATTGATTGATGAGGTGGTAGCCGGAAAGGTCAAATAAATTCATATAATTTTTCCTCCATTTTAAGTACAAGTTCATATTTTACCTTACTCAATTAATAAGACGACCTAAAATAGCTAAAAGTTCGGGAGCAATAAATAAAAAGACGATAAGCCGGATTAAAAGTTGCGAACTTTTCTGAGGTTTGCCTCGTCTTATTGTTTAGAAGCAATCTTGAAAACACCTTGAGGAGGAAAATATTTTGGAACTCATCAAAACGATAGTCGACCTTTTTATGCATCTGGATAAGAACTTGGGATTGGTTATTCAAAACTATGGGGTATGGACTTACTTGATTCTCTTTTTAATTCTATTTGCTGAAACAGGTTTTGTGATTACCCCGTTTCTACCGGGAGATTCCTTGCTTTTTGTAGCTGGTGCCTTTGTAGCGAGCGGCTCTTTTGAGCTCAAAACTTTAATCATTCTCCTAACACTCGCTGCTGTGTTAGGAGATACTCTGAACTATCAAATTGGGCAATTGGTTGGCCCTAAAGTTTTTTCTAAAGAGGTTCGTTTTCTAAACAAGAATAACTTGGAGCGTACTAATCAATTCTATAAAAAGCATGGGGGAAAAACGATAATTATCGCCCGTTTCATTCCTATAATTCGGACCTTTGCACCATTTATTGCTGGTATTGGGGCCATGACGTATTGGCGGTTTCTTTTGTACAACGTAATCGGAGGATTAACATGGGTGTCTTCATTTGTCTTCGGTGGTTATTTCTTTGGAAATTTGCCGATTGTAAGGAATAACTTTACTCTAGTGATCTTTGCAATAATTTTTATCTCGATTATGCCAGGCATCATTAGCTATCTGCAAACAAAAAGACAGCCCAAGATAGGGTATATATAATTTGTGAATAGACTTTTTACTTACTGTTTTAAACTCTCCCGAAGTATATGGGGCGAGGGGATGGAAAAATGCTGTGACCGAGTTTGACATTAAACTTATAGAAAAAATAAGAGCGGGAGATGAACAATCCTTTACTGTTTTGGTCAAGTGCTATACTCCCTATGTCTACCGTACCGCCTTTGCCTTACTACAAGACCAGAGCGAGGCAGAGGATGTCTCTCAAGAGGTTTTCTTAAAAATATACCGTTCAATCGGGCAACTGAGTAACCCTCACGCCTTTCACTCCTGGCTCAATAAGATTATTACCCATACCTGCCTTGATCGTCTTAAGAAACAGCATCCGACACCAATAGCCGACTCGGAACTAGACATTGTATCGCAAGAGACAAGCCAACAATTGGATCAACATTTACTTATTCGAGATGCTTTACAGCGTCTCAGTAGCGAATATCGTGAAACATTGGTGCTCAGAGAGTGGCAGGGATACAGTTATGAAGAAATCGCCAATATTTTGGGGGTTCCAGTCGGGACAGTAAAATCAAGAATTCATACTGCTAGGTTGCAATTAAGGAAGATCCTCTCTGAAGGAGAACGGGAAAAGGAGTGATAAAGTTGGAATGCCAAGAATGCCTAGAACGGATGTCTGAATACATCGACGGAGAACTGTGCAATTTCGAGCATGCCGAAATTAAGGCTCATCTGATTTCCTGTCAGAATTGCCAGAACGTGGCGAGGGAGTTTCAGATGCTTCAAGAAAGGTTTCAGCGATCACTTGAAAACTCTCCAGTGCCGATTGACCTAGAACAACGTATTCTTATCGCCGTCGAGAAAGAGCAGCAAAAAGTTAGCAAGCAGAGTGTTTTTACACTCATTACTCTAGTTTTGTTGGGGAGTCCGCTTCTTCTCTTGTCACCATTCCTTCTTAGAATCGTTCATTTGTTTTATGCAACGGGTTATGCTTTTTGGCGGGTAAAAACGGTTCTCCTGATGCTATTGCCAACGACAACCAGTTGGGGAATTGGGGCTACATCGTTCTTTTTAAGTGTTTTCGGTATCTATATGATTCGAGCATTATTACGGGGAAGCCGTTTGAAAGAGGTGTCTTTATGAGATTCGTGTACAGATTTGGCTTAGGAATAATTATTATCTCCATATTACTATTCTCTTTACCCAACTATGCTTTAGCGGATGCGATTGTAACGCAGGTGGGGGGCAATCCCATTACTGTCCCCGAAGGTCATTCTGTTGAAACAGTTCTTAGTGTTGGGGCTGACGCCCGGATTGCCGGAAGTGTGACCGATGCCGTTCTTGTGATTAATGGCAATGTATATTTGGAACCAACAGCCCAAGTGGATTTGGTCATTGACCTGGGTGGACATGTTTACAATTCAGCGTTGAAAGGTGCCAAGACGGGAGTATTTGAAGTCAACTTTACGGAAAAACTAATAAATGAGACCTTGCTTGCTGGAGCTTTGCTATTTGGGATTTGGGTTCTGAGAGTAGTGGTTAGTCTTTTAGGCATAGTTTTCTTTACTGGGTTGGGTTACTTCATGAGAAACCGTTTAGGTTCATCTGAGAACTTACTCTCTACAGCTTTTATCCGTTTATTCGGGATAGGCACGGCTTTTGTAATGTTACTCGTTTCTTTTGCGGTGTTACTTACCCTTACGGTGTTTGGTATCCCGATTGCCGTTCTCATTCTCATCTTGGGTGTCATTGCAGCGGTTCTTGGGCTTGTTCCTGTTATGCAATTTGTTGGAAACAAGGTGTTGTCGCCAAGAATATTGGAGTACCCTGCTATTACCAGATGGTTAGCTCAATCAATATTATTTGTCGCCCTGGTTAGTCTTCCACTCATAGGTTTTGTTTTTCTCATTGCTATGGGCTTAACTGGCCTAGGGCTAGCTTTAACCATAGGTTGGAGACATGTTAAACGACGCAAAGCGTCTTAAACTCGGCATTAGCCTTTGATGAAGGAGTAACCCATGACTTCTCAGCTTCTAATCCACTATATTTCGCAATATGGTTATGCGGGATTATTCGTTATTTTAGGGACTTCCATTTTAGGACTTCCTATTCCCGATGAATTTCTTATGACCTTTGTCGGTTTCTTAACTTATTCCGGTCAGCTTAACCTTTTTCTTGCCATTATTTCAGCGGCAACGGGTAGTGCTACGGGGATTACTATTGCCTACATTTTGGGAAAATTCTTTCAGCAGAAAGTCTTGGGACATCTGAAGAAACATGCAGGAGGCCAACGATTGGAAAAAGTGCTAAGTTGGTATCAACTGCATGGCGGGAAACTCCTGACTATAGGTTACTTTATTCCTGGTGTCCGCCATCTTTCCGGGTATATCGCTGGACTCAGTCAATTAAAATATCGCAATTTCGCCTTCTTTGCTTATCTCGGAGCAATCTTGTGGACAACCCTCTTTATAACTCTTGGTCGGCTCCTCGGTAGTCGTTGGGAAACTTTTTTACCAATTATACATCGCTATGCTCTGTTGCTAGGAACCACGGCTGTAGTTATTTTTATAGTCTTCTACTATTTATACAAGAAGCACGAGCATTTAATGGCTTGGCTACGAGAACAACTATCTCTACTGCCTAGTCGTTATTTATCCCTAGGTAAGCAGCGCTTTTTTGTTACGGTTGGAGGTCTCATTTTTATTACGCTTTTTATCATACTAATGGGTCTAATTCAGGATTTTGTTTTCCATGAGGTAGGCGAGTTCGATAACCTCGTTGTTTCCTGGTTGGACATAACGTCTACCCCCTTGGTTGTTGGCTTAATGCGAGGGATTAATGCACTTGGTACTCATCTCTCAATAATGCTTTGGTTTGTGCTAGGAGTGGTTGTCCTGCGAGTTACAACTAAGAAATGGTCACATGTGATTCCTTTGGCCTTAGCATGGGGAGGGGGTACAGTTATTGATCATCTGTTTCGGTTTTTCTTCCGTGGCGAAAATATCAACATCTTTGAAAATCTTACGCCGTTTCAAGCTCCAAGTTCAGGATTTCTGCTTGCCGCCATTTCTTTTTACGCCGTAACAGGATATATAATCGGGCGAAACAAATCGCGGCTTTCCCCAGTTATTATTCTTATTTGCGGAATTGTCCTCATAGTTCTTTTAGCTCTTAGCCCGATTTACCTCCGTATCCATACTCCTAGTGCTATGGTTACAAGTTTAACCGTGAGTGGATTATGGGCTATAGTGTGCGTATTTGTTTATGAATTTAGAGTTTATAAGACCGAATGATAGGGTTTATCCGAAAACTTTCTACTTTTACACTGTAACGTTTATTAATTCATCAGTATTAATTGCAAAAGCAAAAAGTGAACCAAAGAAGGAATACTGTCTTTGTCATATTCCAGACCGTAGGTCCTACTTTCAGCGTGATATAAGAAACATAACTATTTGGAAAAGGTTGTGGAAAAAATGGGGGACTGTTGTGCTATTCAAATCGAACCAATCAAATTTGACTTTGAGTTTAGTTGCCCGGAGTGCGGCGATAAGGGCAGACTGATGAAAATAATTACTTTGAATAGCCTGTTAGTGCCAAGTGCATTTGCTAAACTGGAACCTTCAGCTTCTTATAAAATGTGTACAAACAAAGCCTGTTCCGTAGTTTATTTTAGCGATAATCAAGACGTATTTGAAACGAAGGACATAAAAGTCGAAGTGTACATAAAAAGCGAAGACGAAGACTGCCCCGTCTGTTACTGTTTCGGATGGACTAAGAAAAGAGTGCTACAAGAATTAGAGGAAACGGGTAGAACTACCGTCTTAGAGGAGATAATCGTACATACAAAGGCCGGTCTTTGTGGCTGTGAGGTAAATAACCCAGAGGGTTCTTGTTGCATTGGTAACGTAAAACACCTCTTGGAGTCAATTACTAAGGAGAGCTAATTCGTGTTTAGCACAATTATACTATTTATCTCGCTGGTTTAGCCGAAATAGGGGATGGCTACTTAGTGTGGTTAGGAAAGCAAAGCCTTTTTGGTACGGATTCTTGGAGGACTAATCCTCATTCTTTATGGTGTCAAGTTTAATGCAGTCTATGGAGGAGTTTTCATTTTTCTTGTAGTCTTATGGGGATGGATATTGATAAGAAAATTCCCGATACATACGATTGGATAGGAGCTGCCGTATGCATAACTTTATCGTCAGGGATTGGAGCATATCGACGAGGGTTAATTTCATGCGGAAAATACCAAAAGATAGGGGGCGTAACAAAACTTAAAGTTTTTCAAATCTGGCGGTGCGCTATCCCAAAAAAGAGAGTCTTTCACACACGAAAGTGGTGAAAGACTCTCTTGATTATATAAGATTTATAAGTGGGGATATGCCGAATTCACAATTGCGTTTTGTTAGAGCAACTATCGTGTTAATGTATACTACTCTTCAACTAGGGATTCCAGTCCGATACTCATGAGTTGGAAAAACGGTTCCGTTGATTTAGCCCTGATAGTTTCGGCTAGCGTCGGAATCCATTGCTGAAGGTGTTCACTTATGAATTCACTTTGCCAAACCATAATTTCCTGAATAGCTTCTTCGACACCGTCTTGCTGAACAAGCTCAAATATCTTTTGTGAGAGAAACTGCATAAACTCTAACTCTGTAGCAATATGATCATCAGGAATGGAATACAAAGATTTTACGACCAAACCCGCTCGAAGATAGTGTTGCCGGACATTCACAGTTGTTTCTTGCATGAGCAGACCACTTCCACAGTAAACCGACTCATAAAGATTAACAAGGACATGCCCCGGAGCAAAAAATAATCGTTCATACTCCTGCGATAAAGTATTGAGGTAATTATCAAGACCAGACTTCTGAATGTTCTCCGAAAATTGCTGATGGAGCGGAGAGCACGTTTCATCCCAACTGGCCACAAGCTCAAGGGCTGATTTTAGCCACTCGTTGCTCGGCTTTTCTCTAAAGAAAGTAGAAAAAAAACTATAGAAATAAGTTTGAGCTTTCAAATTCTGGATTGACAAATCCATACACTAGTCCTCCTTTGAGCTAAGTTGAAGCAATATACAACATCTAAAATAGCCTAGGGGCTGACTGATCAGCCCCTTTTCGTTTGGAAATTAAAGCTTTTTAATCTTAACGACCATATCCGCATAAGTGGGCATTCCCATCAGCGGGCTTAGGCTATCTGGGTCGACTAACATGTTATGGCTGGGTGTGTAATCCTTTTGCTTATAGGTTCCACCGAGTCCAGGACTGAAACGTCCACCCGTACCGAAGCCCATTTTCACAACTCCAGGACGAATTCCTTCACTGACGAAAACCTTGCTTTTAACAGATCGTTTTAAGGGATTCTCAATTTCAATCATATCCCCACTTTTTAGGCCCAGCTTCGCTGCATCTTGTGAATGCATGAGCGTGGTTCCGACACACCAGGTATTGGCTTTAAATTTTTTGGCTTTAAGCTCAAATCCTTCTTTTTTCTCAGGGTTTGCATCTAGAATCTCATGCTCAAAAGCATTGTTAAGCGGCATATAAATACCTTCGCAGGGAGTTTGGGCTAACCATGGGATCATTTGGGTTCCACTCATCGTTTGATGCACACGGCCCACAATGATTTGAAAAGGATACTCTTCGGCATACTTTTTATATTTCGGGTTCGTATGGGGGTTCCAAGTGGTTTCAAACCAATAGAAGGTTGATGGCAGACGATCCCAACCAATCTCCTTCATTCCTCTAGGAAGATCCAATCCCTCCTGGATCTTTTTATCAATAGCAGAGTACAAATTAAACTTAAACTCAATGAGCTTGGTTTTCGTATTTGGGAAGGCTTTGTTAGCTACATATTCCATACTCGTTGCGTCAAACTTACGATAGCGGTACCAGCTCATCGGCCAAACAGCGACACCCTTGTTTTTCCTTAGCCACTCGACAGTAACCGCTTCGCCTTTAATTTCTTTCTTTTCATTGTCAATTGTTACTCGACCATCCTCTAGCGAATCGGGAGTTCCGATCAGCTTGTAGCCTTCTGGAAGCTTTGGATAAGGAAGCGGTTGTCCGACATTATACTTGCCCGGAGAGGGTTTTAGCATTTCATTGACAAAGTCCTCTTGACTCTTGTATTTCTCCCAGAAGTCTTTGGGTTGAATATCCTTGTCTCCAAGCTCATAGAGCTTTTTGGCTATTAAATTCATAATTTCTGTAGGGGGTTTAGACTCGTGAAGTGGCTTAATCACTTCATCCCTTAAATAAATCATAGGATGGGGCGGATAGATGTCACTTAGGCTCATTCGTTCAGCGTAACTAGCCTCAGGTAGAATGACATCCGCATAAAGAGCACTTTCAAGATAGATGGTATCAATAGTCACCATGAGCTCGACCTTGTATTCGCCAGAAGACTCTTTTGCGGTCAGTGCTTCTTGCCAACGATAAGGTGCGCTTCCTGTAACAACCGCATTTCCCGTACGCTGAAGAAACGCTTTGATTGGATATTTATGGCCTTTGAACGCTCCGTATTTTAACGAAACTCCTTCCATGAAAAGCTTTGGAAAGTCCCCAACGACATCATCCCAAGCAACAGGCCAGTCGCCAAAAAGATCCATGTGGAGCTGTTCAACATCGCCCTCCACCTCGACACCATTCACTGTACGCTTAATTTTCTTCTTCTTAAAGTCTTTACCTGTTGCACTTCCGCCCTTATCGGATTTGGTGATTTCAGTATCGACAACGCCTCCAGGCACATCGAAATTTCCAGTAATCACATTAAGCGTAGTCATCAAGATTGAGGCCACATAGCCGTTGTAATGATGTCCCGGACTTTGCATACCGCAAACGAGTGCAGCCGGTTTCGTACTGCCAAACATATGGCTAAGCTCAATAATTTGCTCCTTCTCAATACCTGTTCGTACCGCAGTCCATTCGAGGCTGAAATAAGGCAGGTTTGTCATCGGATCAATTTTTGTCCACCAAGATTTAAAGGCTTCTAAATACTCGTCCCAACCCTCGCTGTACTTTTTGAAGTCCCAGTCAATGTAACGGCGGTCAATACTATTAGGGTTATCGTTTTCCACTATATAACGTAACATCCCAGCAAAAAGCTCACCATCTGTTCCCGGACGAATGGGCAACCACAGATCCGCTTGAGATCCGGTATTGGTTAAAGCCGGATCAACCACAACGATTTTACACCCATTGTCGACTTTTGCAGCGAGTGTTCCCCGACTTTCATAGTTAATCCGGGTCGCCACAAATGGGTTCCACCCTACATAGATTATCAACTTATTTTTGTAAGTCATATCCTTTTTTAGGCTTCCGTCAGGCTGACGAACAAAAACGGGACGCATGACATCTGGCTCAACTCGTTTTCCTCCAAACATCAGCTTGGGTCCGTGGCGGCGTGGAGTATCACAGATGGCACCATGTTCCACAACATTGGGTGTTCCAAAGGCAAAGAATAGACGCCAATACTGGTCTCGGTCTGTTACATCCCCGGCATCCATAATGACACTTTCCGGACCATACTCTTTTTTAATCTTGGTTAATTTTTTACCAATATAGTCAATAGCCTCATCCCAAGTGGCTTTGCGGAACTTACCTTCGCCTCTAGCTCCTTCACGAATCATTGGGTACTTGATGCGATCAGGAGAGTAGACCAGTTGAATTCCAGAAGCACCCTTAGCACAACAAGTGCCGTCATTGAACGGTACCGCCTTATTACCATATATCTTGGTTAGACGGCCATCCTTTACCCACATTTCAAGGCCACATTCACTCGGACACATTACGTCCGCAGTATATTTAATGTCTATACCTTGGTTTTTTAGACTTTCTAGTTCATCTGCCTTGACGGGGCGTAGTTGGAAGAGCCCAGCCGTACCTAAAGTCGCTGCCGCTGCTCCTGCACCGGTCCATTTCAAGAACGAACGTCTGTTCATCATACCCTTAAACCTCCTTCATTTAGTTCCACAAGGCTGCTGCTTGGATTCCAACTCCCACAATGCTAAAGCGAAGCAAGAGTCCTCCAAGTATTACGAGTAAAGCACTAATCATTAAAACTGGTTTTTTGTTGAGTGAGGGTTTATTTAAGAGGACTAATGGAACCAGAATTCCGAGGAAAATATCTCCAATCAAATACATAGGATCTTTCCATAAAAGTTCTAACGCTTTTTGTCCTTGCAAGCTCGTAGCACCGAGTGTAATCCACTGAGAGATCGCAAAGAAAATTTCTAAGGCTAAGGCACCTTGGATAATTCTCACTAAAGTCCGAACGGTCTTCTCTTCAGGCTTCTTGTTCAAATACACGATAAGAACGAGCGCTGCGCCGGTGACAATAGCCGAAGTCAGGAAATATCCGGGTAATAGAGCACTGTTCCACAAAACCTTTCCTTTAACGACTCCAAGCAGGAAAGCCGTGTATAGATCAGCAAGTAAAGCTAAGCTTAACGTTAGGATAGACAACCCACGCAACCCCAGCCCAGAAGTACTTTGGCTGGTGCTCGCACTCTCTTGAACACCTTTGAGAACTGGAATTGAGATTCCTTGACTCAATCCCAAACGGGCAATATACCACAGCAGACAGAGCGGATAAAGGATGATAAGCCAAGTCCCCCAAGAAATTACAGACGTAGGATTAAAATTAACCAGGAGATGCCAAAACCTTAAAGGTTGATGCAAGTCAGCTAACAATAAAATAGGTACAGGGATAAAGGCTAATAAACTTGTGAGAGCAGCAGGAAAGGCAAGACTTTTAAACCGTTCTGATCGGAAAACTGTGTAAAGTACTGATATGCACAAAGCTCCGACACTTAACCCCTTGAAGAATATATACAAAGGAACCAGATAATTCCACGGACTAGCATTCACAACTACATAAACATCTTGTGTGTTCACCCTTATTTACCCCCTTTATTAGGCAGTTTGTTAATCTCTGCGTCAACATAGAAGACATTCGGGTTCGTACCTAAGTCTGGACGGAGGGTTTGTACCCCATTTTTAGTAATATACTGAGAGATTTCACTCAGGGGATCATTGAAATCTCCGAATATTCGCGCCTTTCCCATACAGTTATGAACACAGGCCGGTTCTAATCCCATTGAAACTCGGTGTACACAAAACGTACATTTATCGGCAACTTTTAACCCCTCATGCAAATAACGGGCGGAATAAGGGCAGGCCACTATACAGTATCCGCAACCAATACATCTTTTCTGATCCACCAGCACAACTCCATCGTCATTGATGTAGCTGGCTTTAACTGGACAGACTGTTACACAAGGCGCATTCTCACAATGGTTACATAGTTTTGGAATAAAATTGCGTTTGACTCTCGGAAAAACTCCACGTTCCTTCATGTCAACCCAAGCCCGGAATCCATCAAAAGGGACTCCGTTTTCCATTTTGCAGCTTATGGTACAAGACATGCAGCCAACGCACTTCCGTGTGTCAATGACCATACCATAGCGCTTTTTCTCTGTTGGCATCTTGGCCTCTCCTCCTTAAGAAAATACTTTTTTTCACATTAAGTATATGAAAAAAGAATCCCCTCGTATATCAAGGAGATTCCTAGTCTTCTTCCTTCAAATCCCTAGTGTTGTAGCTAGGGATTTTCCTAGTTTAATCTAGACCAGACCCTGTTTAATAGCATAAGCTACCAACTCCGATTTATTCTTAAGTCCTAGCTTTTGGGTTAAACGAGCACGATGAAATTCGACAGTTTTGGGGCTGATATTTAACAGCTCAGCGATTGCCTTCATCGTTTTCCCCTGAGCTGTTAAAATGAGGACTTCCGTTTCACGATCAGTCAACGATTCTTCCCCTTTTTCTCCTGCCTGCCAGGCCTCCATTAACACTTGGGTAACGGTTGCATCTAGATATTTGCGTCCGCTATGAACCGCTCTAATAGCGGCGACTAATTCGTCGGTTGCAGCGCTCTTCAGGAGATATCCAGCAACACCTACCTTGGTGGCCCGAAGGATATATTCCCGGTTTTCATGCTGAGTCAGCATTAAGAGTTTAGCGTTGGGCAGTCGATCTAGTACACTACGGGCCACAGAAATGCCATCAAGGCCAGGCATGGAAATATCAAGGACGACTACATCTGGTTTAGATTTAAATATTAATTCTAAGGCTAGATGCCCATCACTAGCCTCTCCTACGACCAGCATATCCGATTCCATTTGTAATAACATGGTTACTCCTGCCCTAAAGAGGGTATGATCATCCACCAGCATAACCTTAATTTTTTCCATAGCTGTTATCCTCCTTTTTCAGCGGAATTACCGCTTCGACGGTAGTGCCGTGCTTAACTTCAGAATAAATTTCCACACGTCCACCGATTAAGGCTGCCCTCTCCATCATGCCCATTAATCCTAAAGGTTTCTTTCCTTGCTCTAATTCAAACATATTTTCATCCCAAATGAACCCTTTTCCATTATCTTGAATTTTTAGAATAGCTTTAGTCTCTTCAACCTTAAATTCTATAAAAAGGTGAGTTGCTTGAGAATATTTTGCGGCGTTGGTAATCGCCTCTTGCCCAATACGATACAAGGTCGTTTCCAATTGGGGATCGATTCTTTCCTTAGACCAGTTTCCTTGAACGTCGACTTCAGGCGGTTCCTTCCAATCCCGACTTTCAGCGAGCCATCTTAAGGCTGGAACAAGCCCTAAATCATCCAACAAGGTAGGACGTAAATGAAAGACGATGTTATGAAGCTCTCTCATAATTCGTACCGCTTCATCCTTGGATTCCTCTAATAAGGCTTCTGCTTTGCGGGTGTCTTTGTGAATCCAACCCATTGAGACTTTTAAACGCATTGCTAAAGCAGCGAGGGACTGGCTTGTTTCGTCATGTAACTCTCTGGCAATCCGTTTACGTTCATCCTCTTGCGCCACAATGACTTTTTCTAACAATTGGCTCACTTTGGCTTCCCGAGCTTTGAGTTCTTTCCAAAGGTTTACATTCTCAATCATCGTTCCAAGCTGACCGCCAATCGTTTGCAAGGTTACCAAATCAGGGGAAATGAGTTCTTTGTTACTTAGAAGGTATATTGCACCTAAAATACGAGCATTGACAAAAATTGGGACCCCTGTAACCTGATAAGTTCGCCCGTCCTTATGTAAGGAACTTTTTGACAAGCATTGTCCTTGCTCGATCATTGAAAGGTCACATTCACAGAATTCACATTCCGAACAAGGGATCGTATGTTCAGCAATCCCAAGGGTAATTATGCTATTAATCTCCGTGGTCTCTCTAGAACGCAGTTGAACCCATCCTCCACTTAAAGCAAGGTTTTCTACAATCTGAACTAGTGCGTCCTGGAGTACTGTGTTTATTTCTTGCCCAAGTCGAATCGTTTCCGCGACCCCGTTTAATACCGAAAGTTCTCGATTTTTAATTCGTTGTTCTTCCTCTGCAACCCTGATTTTCGACATACTCTCTTCTAGTGCTGTAAGCATCCGATTGAAACTTTGAGCTAATTCTCCGACTTCATCCTTCGTAGTAATGGTTACTCGGTGATCCAGTTGACCCTCCGTAATTTTTCGTGTCAAAGTCGTAAGTTTTTCAATCGGAGAAGAGAGATATTTACCTAAAGCGCCTGCAGCTAAGCTGCCTAAAATTACCCCAACTAGAGTTAGGGTGAAAATCGTTTCAAAGACACGTTTCAAGGTTGCCTGTATATAGTCCTCTTTATACCCAATATGCAGTTCACTCTCTAATCCATCGAGTAGTAATACTCCAACATCTTCGACTCTTCCGTCGTTAGAGGAAAAAGATTTTAAAGCTTGGGATTGTTTGGGAGTAAGGCGGTTGAGTTCTACAAGTTCGGATGAGATATTTCCCTTAAACGTATGTAATATACTGCCATCCGGTAAGATGAGAAAGGCATACACCAACTGCCGATCTTCCTTTAATCCCTCAAGATTTCTTTGGACTGTTAAATAATTTCCGGTCAAAGCTGGGTTCGCGAGGTTACTGGCAACCACTTTAGCCAAGGAGATTTCCTTGTCCTGCACAGACTCGCGTAAGGCATTTCCTACAAAATGACTGATGAGGGGTACTGTCAATAAACCCATCACAGCAATGATGGCGACGGTAACTATAGATATCTTATTGCCAAGTTTCATTCTGTCCCTCCGTTGAATAAGCCGAGACGAACAGCCCAAATCCTTGCTTTTTCGAAATCTTTATCATCAGTTGAAACAAAGCCTAGTGGCATTTCAGTTTGATCCCAATGGTATAGCATACCCTTATCGTTACCTTCGGGGGTAAACTTTAACAGGGCTTCCTGGACCTTTTTTACTACATCCGTTGGAAGAGAAGGGGAGACTGAAATGGTGCTGCTGGGAAATTCCTTAGACTCAGCCAAGATTCGAACCAGTCCTTTATTTGCCAACTCTCGTCCCAAGGTATCTTGTATTCCTCCTGCGGCGTATCTTCCACTAATAACCGCGTTTGCAGTGTCGAAATGTGAACCGGCAAACGTATATCCTGTAAGATCTGTTAATTTAACCCCTGCCTCGGTAAGCATGATCAGCGGAATGAGATAACCTTGTGTAGAGGTATCTGAACCAAAGGTAAACGTTTTGCCCCGTAAGTCGCTTAGGGATCGTAGGTTGCTATTGGTCGAAGTAATAATTAGAGCCCGATATTCCGCTTTACCTTGTTCTGTTATGCCTCGAACAACGGGACGAACTCCATACTTTTGATGAGCTTTTAAGTAACTAAGCGTACCTATAGCCGCAATGTCCACCCGTCCTGTGCCCAGTTCCTCAATTAGATTTTGATTTTGGGCCATTGGTCGAAGTTTGAAATTATAACCTGTCGTTCTTTCTAGGTACTCCAGGAAAGGAGCATACATTTTCACATCCTCTGCTGGGTCCATCCTACGATCAAAGCTAAACGTATATACGGATGAAGTCACATCCCTCTTGGCTACAACCGGGTTTTGATCTTCCTGTGTAAGAGAAATGACGTTCTCTTTTGTTAAATTTGAACATCCCATCGTAGGCAAAAGTAAAAGAATCGTACTCAAGACTAATAATCGTACCTTTGACACGTTTATCCTCTCCTAGTCCATTAATCTGAGCCTCATTATCATCTAGTTTATCGTTTTTACGATCATTTGCAATCTTTGCCGGACGTACTATAACAATAGTCCTTCAAACGAAGGTGGGGAACAAACCTTTGTTTATAAATATTGACAAAAAAGTAAAGAAAGCATTATGTTTATTATATTATCAAATAGTAATAAACTATTGAGAGTGGTGCTTTGTCTAAAAATTGGTACTATCAATCATCTTAAGCATATTAACGCAAAAGCTCATGTGATGAGTCTTTGAAATCATATTACTAGAAAATTATCTCGAAATTGAACTACTTAAAAAGTTCTTTCAGGATGAAGCTAAAACAGGTAGTTAGGTCCCGGCATACTAATGATATTGAGCAGTTTTATTACTTGTCGGTTGTGGTGCAAGCAAACCAAACCAGTCTGGTCAGGTTTCGGCAAAGACACCTAATATTCCACATAAAGTTTCACAGAATATGAATTGTTTGCTGTGTCACAAAATGGGAGAAAATGGTGCGAGGGTAACACCACATCCAGGTAGGCCTAACTGTATTAGCTGTTATCAGCCTATTAATTGATAGTCAAAAAAGGATCCCAGCCAAATTCTCCGCATAAAAGACAAGACTTATTGAAATAAGTCTTATTCTAGCCCAAAGCTATTCAAGTATATGTTCTTGCTTTTCGTCTTTTGAAAACATATCAATAATCGTTCATATATGTTGACATTCACAGCAAATTGGACATATAATAAAACATAACATATGAACAAATATTCAAGTATTCATATGACTACATCAGAAAAGAGGTATTAGTATGGTTGATAAAAGGCATGAAGTTGACAGATGCAATTGCAACGTAATACACGAGGAAATTGTAAATCAGGTCAAAGCCAAAATGCCCTTGGAAGAAAACTTGTATGACCTTGCAGAACTATTTAAAGTCTTTGGCGATTCAACAAGAATTAAAATACTTTGGGCTTTGGATGAAGCTGAAATGTGTGTCTGTGACATTGCTGTCTTATTAAATATGACCCAATCGGCAATATCCCATCAGTTAAGAGTATTGAAGCAGGCAAGACTGGTGAAATATCGAAAAGACGGAAAAATTGTATTTTATTCATTGGAAGATGATCATATAAAGCAAATATTCGACCAAGGATTAATCCATATTAATGAATAGTGAATTATGAAAGAATATCCAGAGAAGCAGAAGGAGGGGGATCATCGTGAGTTCATTGCCTAAGAAGGAGCTTATATTAGAGGGACTGGATTGTGCAAACTGTGCCTCTAAAATTGAGGATCAAGTCAGAAAGGTGGGAGGTGTTTCTGACGCTTCCTTGAATTTTGTAACCAAGGTTCTTACAATTAACATTGGTAGTAATGGAAATCAAGAGGATGTGCTAAATCAAGCTAACCAAATAATCATGAAACTCGAACCAGATATTATCATTAAAGACAAAGCGCTTTCGCGAAAAGAAAAGAAGGTATTGTTATTAATTGGGTTGGACTGCGCAAACTGTGCCAATAAAATTGAAACAGAGGTCAAAAACCTTAAAGGTGTAAGCTCTGCTACTGTAGACTTTGTTTCCAGAAAATTAACCCTTGAAGTGAATAGCAAGCGCGATCTGCAAAGGGTCGTCGAGCAAGCATCAAAAATTGCAGTGAAGATAGAGTCAGGTATCAAAGTGGTTGAAAGTGAGGATAAGAAAGAGGAAAGTAAAGAAGCTGAAGGTATAAACAAGTCAAAAGTTATTCGTTTAGGTATTGGTGCAGTTCTCTTTTTTGTCGCCATCTTAGGCAAGTTTTCGTTTTGGACTGAATTTGGAATATTCCTAGTAAGCTATGTATTAGTTGGTGGGGAAGTTGTTTTAAAAGCAGTTAGAAATATTTTAAAGGGCCAGGTGTTTGATGAAAACTTTTTGATGAGTGTTGCCACTATAGGTGCTTTTGCTATAAAGCAATTTCCCGAAGGTGTGGCAGTCATGCTTTTCTATCAGGTTGGCGAGTTATTCCAAAATATGGCCGTAAACCGTTCGAGAAAGTCAATAAGTGCTCTGATGGACATTCGTCCCGACTATGCCAATCTAAAGGTTGGTGAGGATATTAAGAGGGTATCTCCTGAAGAAATAAGTGTTGGAGATATTATCATTATAAAACCAGGAGAGAAGGTCCCCCTTGACGGCAAGGTGATTGAGGGTATGTCTATGCTTGATACGTCCGCCATAACCGGGGAGTCAGTGCCCAGAGAAGTTGAACCAGGAAACGAAATTCTGTCAGGAACAATCAATAAGAATGGACTATTAACAGTTGAGGTAACGAAAGAGTTTGGAGATTCCACAGTATCCAAAATCCTCGACTTGGTACAAAATGCTAATAGTAAGAAAGCTCCAACTGAACAGTTCATCACTAAATTTTCAAGATACTATACACCAGTTGTGGTATTTGTTGCATTAGCAATGGCGGTTATTCCACCTTTGGTTGTTTCAGGTGCTACATTCTCAGATTGGATATATAGGGCTTTGGTTTTTCTGGTTGTGTCTTGCCCCTGTGCTTTAGTAATATCGATTCCCTTGGGTTTCTTCGGTGGTATTGGCGGAGCTGCTAAAAGTGGCATCCTGGTTAAGGGTAGCAACTTTCTTGAAGCCTTAAATAACGTGGACACGATTGTTTTTGATAAGACAGGCACCCTTACCAAAGGCGTTTTTAAGGTTACAAAAATTTACACTCTTGATCGAGAATCAGAGGAGAATCTATTGGAGTATGCTGCTTTTGCTGAAAGCTATTCAAACCATCCCATTGCAATTTCCATCCTGAAAGCATACGGTAAAGAAATCAATAAAAGCGAAATAGAGAACTATGATGAAATCTCAGGGCATGGAATCAAAGTGAGTGTTAAGGGTAAACGTATCCTAGCAGGCAACAAAAAACTGATGGTTAAAGAAAATATAGCTTATGATGTAATTGATGAAACTGGTACAGTGGTTCATGTAGCCATTGATGGCAACTATGCAGGCTATATTGTGATATCGGATGAGATAAAGGATGATGCAGAAAAGGCCGTAAGGGAGCTTCAGGGGATTGGCGTAAAGAAACTAGTCATGCTTACCGGAGATAGCAAGCTGGTGGGAGAAACGATTGGCCGTCAGTTAGGCCTTGACGAAGTATATGCTGAATTGCTCCCTGACCAGAAGGTTGAGAAGCTGGAGCTATTAGAAAAACAAAAGAAAACAAAAGGGAAGCTGCTCTTTGTCGGTGATGGTATCAATGATGCCCCGGTACTGGCTCGTGCTGATGTTGGAGTAGCAATGGGGGGGTTAGGTTCTGATGCAGCCATAGAGGCGGCGGACATTGTAATCATGACAGATGAACCTTCTAAGCTCGTGAATGCTATTAAAATTGCCAAAAGGACACGAAGCATCGTCTGGCAGAATATATTTTTCGCATTGGGTGTTAAAGCTGTCGTACTTGTTTTAGGTGCTGGAGGGATAGCCACTATTTGGGAAGCTGTGTTTGCCGATGTTGGGGTAACGGTGATTGCTGTCATCAACGCGATGCGTGTTATGAAAACGAATTAGTCAATCAACCTCCTGCACCCAAATGCAGGAGGTTATTAATATATCATGGTGGCAACTAGAAAGGGTAGTTTAACAAAAATGTTAAAAATCCGTTAACTTCTTGTAATTCTCTTAAGATATAATATAGTTGTTGATTGATAATGGGGGGATTACAATGAGGAAGAAGGCATTATTGATATTTATTGTTATTGCACTATTTGTTGCAGGTCTTTTCCTAACAAAAGCATACGCGGAAACCCGTCTTTGGCAACAAAACCAAAATGCTAGACCATTCCAAGCCGAGCCTAATTCCTCTTCTACAGATATACCAAATAATGTGATACCTAATGTTAGGCAATCGGCTAACCCTGATGTCAGTGGATCGTGGTATAGTCCGATGAATCCAAACTATCGGCCTGACTATTATTGGTATAGTAGTCCTCACGAAGATAGATGGAGTAATACAGTTAGGAATTGGTGGTGTCGGTAAATAGAAGGGGGAGCTACATTGAACAATAAGGTTTTAATAGCAGACGATGACGATCGAATTCGCGAAATTGTGCGCCTCTACCTTGAAGCGGAAGGTTTTGACGTGTACCAGGCAGAGGATGGAAGTCAAGCGTTGGAAATGGTTCGGAAAGATAATCCCGATCTTGTCATCCTCGATCTAATGATGCCTGGATTAGATGGCTGGACAGTCTGCAAGATATTGAGAAAGGAAACCAAAATTCCTATTATCATGCTAACAGCCAAGGGGGAAGAAAATGATCGAGTCTTAGGATTTGATTTAGGGGCTGATGATTACGTAGTAAAACCGTTTAGCCCTCGTGAACTCAGTGCCCGAGTCAAGGCAGTTCTAAGAAGGTTGGAAGGGGAACAAAGTAACGAACATATTCTCTCCTATTCTGGTCTAAAGATCAATCAGATTACTCGTGAAGTTGAGGTTGATGGAATAAATATAAACTTAACGGCTAAAGAATTTGACCTGCTGCATTGCTTAGCAAAACGACCGGGGCAAATCTATAGTCGAGATCAGTTGCTCAACATGGTCTGGGGATACGATTACTGCGGAGATTCCCGTACGGTTGATACCCATGTCAATCGTTTAAGGTCTAAGCTCGAGAGCCAGTTGGGTCACAGTGACTTTATTCAGACCGTTAGAGGGGTGGGTTACAAATTCGAATTAAGTGGTCATTAAGAAATAGTTTAGTAGGTAAGCTTTGGTTGACAATTGTACTGATAGTACTAGGAGTCTTTCTGTTTTCCCTTGTGATACAAGCTCAGCAGATCACATCCCTGGTCTATAATCAACAAGCGCGCTTTTTTATCAATGAGGCGGAAGAAGTCGTAAGGATGTATGAAAACACTGAGAGATCAGTTATCAACGAAAGATTGAATGTCTTAGCTAAGTTTTTAAGTGCTAATACGGCCATCATGGATATAGATGGAAACATTCTGTACGGTCAAACAGCCAAAGATCAGTCGCCGAGCAATTTACTATTAGAGCCAGATTTTAAAGAGAGAGTCCTCAGTGGTGACAATGTCGTTTTCTTCGGCAAGGTTGTGGGGGTCCATGAAGAGCTGTTTCTTGTGGCTGTTCCTTTAAGACAAGAAAATCAGATCATTGGCTCGGTCGTGATCAGCAGCCCTTTATCAGGCCTGAAGCAGCATGTTGAAAGCATTAGGGGAATTGCACTAATAGGAGCGCTGATAGGGATTGTTTTATCTACTGTGTTAAGTATGTTTGTGTCCCGAAAGCTGATCCGTCCCCTCGCAAAAATGGAAGAAACAGCACGCCACATTGCAGAAGGTGAGTTCGGTAGGCAAATTCAGGTTACCTCGGAAGATGAAGTCGGGCGTCTTGGCCGCTCGTTTAACCGCATGTCTATTCAGCTTAAAGAAAAAATTGAGGCTATCGAGAGACTTGACCGTTTAAGGCAGGAACTACTTTCTGATGTTTCCCATGAGTTGCGCACTCCCTTAACAGTGATCCAGGGCTTTTCCGAGGCAGTATTGGACGGGCTAGTCAAGTCTAAGGAACAGGAACAGCTCTATCTAACAAACATTATTGACGAATCCCAGCGTCTCAGGCGCTTAGTGGATGATTTACTCGACTTAAAAGGGATGGAAGCTGCCCAAGCCTTTGATGAAATGGAATATGTGGTTTTGAATAAACTCGCCCAAATCACCGTTGAACGCTTAAAATATCTGGCTAATTCTAAAGAAATCAATTTAACGCTAACTGTGCCAGAGCAAACTATTACCGTGTGGGGAAACATTGATCGACTCAAACAGGTTCTTACGAATTTATTAGACAATGCCATTAAACATTCGGAAGCTGGCGGTGCAGTACGCGTAGTGTTGGGTATGAAGAATAATGATACGTTTATATCTGTAAAAAATTCCGGTCCCGGCATTCCCAGGGAAGAACTTGAAAATATTTGGGAGAGGTTTTATAAGGTCGATAAATCCCGATCAAGGCGTGGAACCGGAACAGGCTTAGGACTTTCTATCGTTAAAAAAATCGTTGAAATGCATGGCGGAAAAGTAACGGCGGAAAGCGAACCAGGCCATGGAGCCGTTTTCACCGTGTACTTGCCATTAACTGAAGAAGCTTAGTGAGCAACATGACAGAGCAAAAATTCATTGAGATTCTTGCTGTAATCATTTTGTTGGAGCGATGAACCACTTTAATAACGGCATGTAAGAGTATCTGTAAAAGGATGCTCTTTTTTTGTTAGAATCTATGTCACAAAAATGTTAAAAACCTGTGACGTTTCTGTTAAGTAAGTTCGGTAATATTAACTAAAATATAAATGATAATCATTATCAAAGAAGGAGTGGGTTCTAATGGAATGTTGCAGTACGAAAGTACCCTGGTATAAAAAATTATCAACTACTTTATTAGGTACAGGAAATTGTCACGGTGAAGTGAATCAAGTGACTCAAGGGTTAGAAAAAATTGCCTTAGTCGGGAGTCCTAATGTCGGGAAAAGTGTTTTGTTTAACATACTGACCGGAGCCTATGTTACCGTTTCTAATTATCCCGGAACCACGGTTGAAGTATCGCGTGGAAAAGGAAAAATCGGCACTAAGGAATATGAGATTATCGATACACCAGGAATGTACTCCTTATTATGTATTACAGAGGAAGAGAAAGTGACCCGAGACCTATTACTTCGAGAGAGGCCTAAAGCTGTGGTTCATGTTGTCGATGCGAAGAATCTCCAGAGAATGCTGCCCTTAACCCTCCAAATGATTGAGGGAGATGTACCGGTTATTTTGGTTTTAAATATTATGGATGAGGCAGAAAGCTTGGGACTTAAAATTGATCTTAAGAAGTTGGAAGCTGAGCTCGGGATTCCAGTATTATCAACTGCCGCTGCTTTAAATAAGGGAATAGAGGTATTGAAGGAAAGGATCGGTGAGTATGTCTACGCTGCATGAAGTGACTTATGATCGGCAGATTGAATTTGCGGTAAGCGAGATTAGCAATATACTCCAGCATCAATATGTTCTATCTAAACGGGCTATTGCTTTGCTTTTGTTGCAAGAGGATGAAGATATTTTAGCAATGGTCAAAGAAAAGGAGAAAAACAATTACTTAAAGATCTCTCAGATTATTGAAAGTACGAAACAAAAGTATAACCGACCGCTTAACTACATTATCTCGCTTTCTAGGCAAAAAAAGGTGGATAAGATCGCTGAAGAAACGATGACAAAGGTTCAAGGCCAAGAAAACCGGATCGCTGATTTTTTAAGTCGGCTAACCATGAATCCTTTAACGGGTGTACCCATTCTATTGTTAGTACTCTATTATGGTCTTTATAAATTTGTGGGAGAGTTTGGCGCGGGAACCGTTGTCGATTTTCTAGAAGAACATGTTTTTGGTGTGTTTATCAATCCGTGGGTCAATGGAATTGTGCAAACATATATACCCTGGACCTGGCTGCAAGATTTATTAGCGAATGATTACGGAATTATAACTCTTGGTATTCGTTACGCCGTTGCGATTATCTTGCCGATTGTCGGTACATTTTTCCTAATGTTTTCTATCATCGAAGATAGTGGATACCTGCCGAGACTGGCGATGTTAGTTGACCGGGTCTTTAAGAAAATTGGCTTAAACGGCAGGGCTGTTATTCCCATGACCTTGGGGTTTGGCTGTGATACGATGGCAACTATGGTGAGTCGAACTCTAGAGACAAAGAGGGAGCGAGTAATAGCCACGCTGTTGTTAGCCCTAGCTATCCCGTGCTCGGCGCAACTGGGGGTAATCTTGGCCTTATTATCAGGCGCACCGGGGGCATTAGGTGTTTGGCTGGCATTTATAGGGTTCATCTTCCTATTGATCGGATTTCTTACGACGAAAATCCTTCCAGGGGATAAGCCAAGCTTTTACATGGAGGTCCCGCCTTTACGCTTACCAAAGGTTTCTAATGTGCTTACAAAAACCTATACCAGAATGCAATGGTATTTCGTTGAGATTGTTCCGTTGTTTATCTTAGCAAGTCTTTTAATTTGGTTCGGAAATCTTACCGGCTTGTTTGGTGTGGTTATCAGTTGGATGCAGCCAATCGTAAACTTCATTGGTCTACCAGACAAGGCAGCAGAGGCATTCCTCTTTGGCTTCTTTAGACGAGACTTTGGAGCAGCAGGATTGTATGACTTACAAGAAGCGGGCTTATTATCTCCCAGACAATTGGTCGTAGCTGCTGCGACACTAACATTGTTTGTCCCGTGCATAGCTCAATTTTCGATGATGTTAAAAGAGAGAGGGTTCAAAACTGCATTAGCCATTGCTGGTTTTATCTTCCCCTTCGCTTTTATAGCGGGGTGGGCCTTAAACTGGGTAATCATTACCTTTAAGGTTCTGCAATGATAACCTGTAGTTTTTGCGGTTATGAATTTTCAGAGGTGGATAGCCAAGTGGGTTGTCAGGGATGTCCACTGCATAAATCCTGTAGAAAAGTAAAATGTCCAAACTGTGGTTTTGAGATTCCTAAGGAGCCGAAGTTAATTACCTGGCTTAAGAAGAAACGGAGGGAGAAAAGTGAATAAATCCTCTCATCTTATATCATTATGCGATATGAACAACAAGCAAGAGGGCGTTGTCGCTGAACTGGTAACGGATAATGGGAGTATTTTGAGGAAACTCATGTCTATGGGAATTCTACCTGGAACACGGATTAAGCTTATTCAAAAATTTCCATCTTACGTTTTTCAAGTTGGATACACACAAGTTGCAGTTGATCGAGAGATCGCGTCAGTTATTTCAGTTAACATATAGATACCAACCGGGTTCCCTGATTTAGGGCAACCCGGTTGCAATTCTGGAAGTCGCTGTTTTGGAATTCGAGGGTTACGTGATGCGTTGAGAGTGAAATTTAACAAAATTGTTTGATAAACGTAACTTTTTCGTAAAGAAAACCGGATAAACTAAGCTCAGGAAATAGCGAAGGGGAAATCTAATGAAAGAAAAATTGGATTACAATATGGTTAAAATGGAAGAGAGATTACAGTCCCTTGTCGGTAATACAATGGAACTTGCTACGATGAAAAAGAGGCTGGAATTGCAACGGAATACCCTCTCGGAAGTCATTAGTAAGTACGCTGATCAAGCTCGAAAAGCATTGGAACTGAGTCAGGAAGACCTCGCAAAGGAAGCTCTAATAAGGAAAGTAGAGGCTGTCCTACAGGTAGAAGTGTTGGATTCCCAAATTTCGGCTATGGATGTAGAACTCCAGGCTATAGTCAAAAACCAGGAGGAACTTCGCTTGAAGATTCAAAGCTTTCGGAGCATGATTGAAGAATTGAAAGCATTTTATGGCGCTTCTCAGGCACATTTGAATGTTAAAGAGCTTGTAACTTCTTTAGGAATGGAATCCAAAAATATTGGGCTAACCGTGAGACGGGCTGAGGAACGTATTCAAGACATACGGGCACGGGTACTTGCCATTAACGAGTTAATCGAGCAAGGCTGGTATAGGGAAACATTTGCTGACAGCAAAGATGATGTTGAACGCAAAGTCAGGTACATTTGTCTCAATTCTGTGGTTGATGCCGAGTTGGCAAAGTTAAAGTTGAGTGTTGCTGTAAATTCGTAAGGGAGTGGGAAACAGACATGGTGTCGAGGCAGAAGCTGGAGCGGAATGTTTGCTTTGAACATTTCTCCTCGTTAATTTGCAAGATAGCCCCGGGTTATTACCAGGCGTAACGCTATGGTAGGCCGGGGCACTTTTTATTGTATCCTGATTTTACGGTCAAACCCTGTGTCAATTTGTATGCTTTGGTGGCTAAGTCCATAGGTTGGCTTCCCACTCCAGAGAAGCTTTTAATCGGTGAACACTTCAAAATAACAAATAATTTAAAAACCTGTAACTTTGCTGTGAAACTCTTCTTATAAAATAGTAAATAGTTATAGTTTAATTAACTGCTAATCATAATTTTAGCTTTTGAGAACAATTTCTTTACGAAAGAATAGTTTTCGGTTAAACCAAGATAGCCTATTACAGGCCCGGTTTTCCTTATGACAGAAGCTAAAATCATAATGTCCTCCCCTCGAAACAAATCAAACTCTAACGAATGACTTAGTGAACGGAATCTATTAATAACTCAGGGTTGCGAAAATAGAAAGAAAGGAAGCAGTGATAACATGTCAATTTACAAAATTGGTGATGTCGTGAAAGTTAATGATCAGGACAACGAAGATTTCAATGGACTTGCCGGTGTTATTAAAAAAATCGAATTAGGCAGTGATGATGTATCCATACTTTATTTCGTTGAATTTCAGACGATTGATAGCCCCCCTCGAACAATGCTTGTCTTTCTCGAAAATGAATTGGAGGCTGCATAATAATGAAAATATACGTCACAATTAAGGAGGTATCTAACCATGAAACGGTTAGAAAGTTTACGTGAAGAAAGAGATAGAGTCATTATGACGTTAGAGAAAGAGAACAAGAATCGTGTGAAATTGTTGATCAAACTCATGGATGTTGATGACGAAATTGAGGAAATTCTGGCTAGTGAACTCAAAGCATGGCCATTTGGGCTAGTCAATAACAGTTTGTGGTTAAAACCGGGAATGTAAAAAAGTTTTTTGACCTACCCTTCAAAAAATAGTCTCCTTTAACGAATAACTGGATGAAAAACGGAGGGGGGTCAAAAGAAAGAAGAGCGTGGTTAACACAAGTTTGTAAGTTAAGGGATGATACTGGATTAAAACATCGTGTAAACAAAGGTTTAAAAAGGAAGGATGATTATTTCATGAAAAACATTAAAAACACATTTTTGGTAAGTGCCTTATCACTTGGTTTAATAGTAGGTGCAGTAGGTGTAGCCGGTGCTGCCACTTCCACAAACTATCAGCAACAAATAGCCGACTGGATTGCAAACGATCCTAATCCGATGGTCATGAACATGAATACCACAGCAACTCCGGTAGCTACTCCAGCAGCAACTCCAGCAGCAACTCCAGCAGCAACTCCAGCAGCAACTCCAGCAGCAACTCCAGCAGCAACTCCAGCAGCAACTCCAGCAGCAACTCCAGCAGCAACTCC
>LADV01000283.1 GCA_000961805.1 Peptococcaceae bacterium BRH_c23
AGGAAACTTGCACGCTCCGTTCTGAGAGGGGCATCTGGAAAAGTACTATTTTAGGATAGCAACTCGCTGGGTGCCTACTCTACGCACGTCCGGTTCTGTGAGGGCTTGGGGTCGTGAGACCCCGGCTACTCGATCCTGACACCAACATATCAACTTATTCAACAACAATCTTGTCCCTGCAGTCGGGGCTGTGGATAGTACTCGCCGGAACGGCTCCTGGTGGTCACCGTTCCGGTCAGGTTCCTGGAACCTTTCTTTTCTTTAAAAATTCGACATTTTACTTAATATACTTAGAGACTTGGTGCTATTGCTATTGCCATAATGCTACTTATCGGACGCAAATATGAAGGAATTACTAAATAATTGATGAAGATCACTCCATGTTGAGCAGCTTAATAATTATCCTTTTACTGTGTAATATTCCCATACTTGTGTTATAATTGTTATGGAAGTTTAGAAGTAGGGTGATGGTCAACAACATGAAGATATATTTTGATATGAACGTATATAATCGTGTTTTCGATGACCAAAGCCAGATGAGAATTCGATTTGAGGCAATGGCTATAGACATATTATTTGAGCTTGTTGAAAAGGGACAGCATGGGCAGGACTATTTAAAAGAGCAGGGAGAGCTTTATAGAGATATGTCTTTAGATGAAATTTTTGAAGAAGCCCAGAAACATTGGGAATCTTCAGAGGTACGTAGTGCTCGATAATTTTTTTGATCGAGGGAAGGTACTATTGATGTTATCTATTGTAAACAAGAGCGAATCCACATTAATTGCGGGTTCGCTCTTGTTTGATTAGTTTGGTTACGCCCAGGGTCCGAACGGTTCCCCTCAGGATTCGACAAAGGGTTTGGACTCGGGCATACTTCACTTAACTCTCATTATCGGACGCAATGTTCACACTAATTTAAAGTCACTCTCGAATTAGAGAGACCTCCCGATAGCATCGGCCTATTTTTTTCAATAAGAAGTATCACTGTGTAGGGCATCAGATGCAAGGTGTTTTCGTCTATTTTCGTAAGGCTGCGATACATGAGCTCAGTATGGAGGACGCAAACAATGGTCATAGTCCCCAATATTTCGCATTAAACAATCATCGTTACCTTCATCGTCAGCAATCCATTCAAATGTAAAACGAATGGACATATTCAAGCTGCCTTCCCAAAGGCTATCGGTGCCTTGAATTCGTTTGACTCTGAAAGAAGGATGCTGCCAATCGTCCTGAAACTGATACATCTTGTCCATAAAGAGAGCTTGAACATTCTTAGGCAACTTTTTGAATGCTCGCTTGAAACGAGAGATACTATCAATCTTCATCTTCTTTCCCCAAATCTGTAAGGAACTCTTCCATGGAGTCAAAATGTTTAACTTTACCAGCTTCTATTTCAGCTTGAGCTTCACGTTCCCCGACTTGCCATTCTTCAGTCCAGAACCACTGCTGGTCTGCTGGAATGAGCTTTTTAGGTTCTAGAATTATTTTTCCATCTTCAACACATAACTCGAAAACGTCACCATCTGCCAATCGAAGCTCCCTTTTAACCTCGGCCCCAAGCGTGACCACAGTACGTTTTCCTAGTCGCACAAAGCCGAAGGATTTCTTTTTTGCTTGTGCTTGCACATCATTACCGCCTTTCAGTATTTCAGACATTCTGTTAAGCATAGTATACCATTTATTACTCAAACCTAGTTAATTTTTCTGATCGAGGGAAGGCCTCCCCCAAGGTTATCTATACCAAAGAAGAGCGAACCCGCATTAAATGCGGGTTCGCTCGTTGTTTACATATAAACAACGTACTACTTAGATTTCCTTGGTTGAGATATTAAATCAAAGAAAATTCTCATTCCTTCTGCTTCATATTTAACAACCATCGTGGTAACCGCAAGATTTATTAGAGCATTTTGCGTCATGCCAAAAGCTGTAGCCATCTTATCAAGCCCTTCTTTGACCGTTTCAGCTAGTTCAATAGACTGTCTAGCCAATTTTTCACCTCCTCATTTTGGTGTATTGGACTACGATTTTTACACCAGCACAACACCAATCTGCACCACTGTTTACGTTAAACACTATCGTACAATTCTCCACCAAGGCGCTTTAGCTGCTCTTTGAGGTGTTTGACCTCATCTTCCAATACCTTAATGCGTTTATTTTTAGCGGTTAGAAGAACATCTTTATTGGAATTTGTCATATCTTCTTTTATGTGTTTTCGAGAGGGCAGCCCTTGCTGTTGCTTGCGAAGTGCCTCAATGCGTTCGCGAATAGCTAGGTGCTCATACAAGTAAGTTTTCGAAACACCTGACAGTTTAGACACACAATTAAAATTGATGGCTCCTTTGTCTTTTATTAGAATCGTAATTGCTTCATCAACTTTCTTCGCCGTTTCAAACTGTTTCTGCCTAGAATAGGTTTTCAAGCCGTCTGATTACGAGGATGATCACCTAGCACTGCGGTCCCTCCCCAACATATTCACGGCCTTTCTTGCTTGCTTTGTTGTGAGTCTTGCCTTCTTTTAAAACAACTAGGATGGACTCATAACGCTCCAATAAGGTTTGGGTTTTTCTCCATCCAACTCGAACGCCCTTGGTCTTTACCGCGTTCAATCATTGCTTTCGTTTCCTGCATTTCAAGTTCATATTGAGGGATAAAGTCAGTGGTCGTGCAGAGGTTTCGGCAGGTCAGACAAGGGATTAATTGTGTGTGACATTCCTGCTTTTTAGGCTTCATGCAGTAACCAAGAGGCATTCTGACGGCATCAAGATTGGAACGAATATATTCCCATTCAACGAGATCCTCATTTCCTATGCCTGTTATGTCAATTCTCGCAGGTTTTCCGGATTCATTAATACGAAATAGACCTTGTTTAGTCGCTGTTTCCCAAGACGTTTGCATAGTGGTATCAAGGATTCTAGCGTATCTAAGGGTCATTTCAGGTGATACATGAGCCATCCACTTCTGAACATGGAGTAAATTCATACCATTGTTAATAAGTTCGACTCCTTTTGTATGACGAAACGCATGATTACCAAAGTGAAATACATTTCCTTGGTCGTCGACAATGTTTCGCTGTTTAGCAAGGCGATTTAATGCCTTCTGAATGGCATGTCCTTGTGGGCAACGCCCCTTACGTCTACCGTCAAAACGAACAAAGAGAAGTTTATTGGGGTTATTGTCAGGGGTGCTATTCTCTTTAACTTCCTCAACGACCGCTACTTGATCAGTAATCGGAACACGGTGATTGAGTACTTGTGTTTTTACAATATCGCCGCAAAGATACCAACCTTGACTGGTTCTATCTAAGCATGTATTAAATTTGAGGTTTAAAATATCGGAAATACGCCAACCGGATGCTCGTAAAATAAGAACGACGGGGATGTACTCAGCAGGGTATATATGTTCTAGCTGATCCTCTAGTTGTTGAAGGACTCCGTCAGGAATGTATTTAATATCATTTTCGGTTCTTTGGGATTGCCGTGGCAAATCTTCCTTAAACAAAAGCAACGCGGAAGGAAGTTCTGGCGCTTCTGGATATTGGGCTCTTTGAATGTAGTCTAGAAATGTTCTGATTCCAATGAAATATTTATAGTGCTGTTCTTTCCAGCCTTTAGTGTATACTCTAAACCAATATAGATAGGCTTCCATGTCTTTTCTGTCCAATTTATTTAAATCGTTCCATGTTACATATCGTTCGTGCAAGAATACCAAGAACAAACGCAGGCTCATTAAGTCCGTTCTTCCCTGACTATAAGAAATAATGGTTACTCTGAATTTAAGATACCTTTTTGCAAGGCTGCGAAACGGTATTGGTATTTTGATGAAATCAAGCAAATAATCACTTTTGTTTTCGGTAATTCTTGCCCCTGGAATCTTTCTCACATCCCATATGTCTTTTTCAGTTTCCTCACGAGTATCATAAAAGTTTACAAAGAAAGAGTATAGTTGGTTAAATACAACCTGGTAGATACTATTTACATACTTATAGTTGACCTTAGAGTCCCCTTCAATTAAAAATGTCCTCCATTGAATGTGTGCTTTATCATAGGGGAGATCAACGATGCTCGACGCTCCAGGGTAGTATGTGTTTAAAAATATCCCCAATCGTTTGATTGCGGGGCCGTATGCAAAGACTGTACTTAGCCGTAGTTCTTGGTTTTGCATACGGGTTGCAAGCATAAATTTTACTTCATCTCGTTGCAAAGGAGGGAAGAATGAAAAATTTACAGACTTGGTAGTTGATGACCACTTTGGGGGGCGTAGTTCATTTAAGAAGGAGTCATCTATTTTCCATACATCGTTCTTCCAGTAGCTCGTAAGACACTTGATGATCTCCTGCTGTTTTACACGGGTAGGTTCTACTCGGAAAGCTTCAATCAATCTGAGTGGCTCCTCTCTTGGTTTTATTTATCCGTATTCTTGCTTCGGTCTTTTCCCACGCCTCACGAACTTCTTCATCCGTTACATGGTAATACTCTTGCACAGTAGTTTGGTAATTCGCATGACCTGCACGTTTTTGTACCAGTTCGGGGGCCCAGCCGAGTCTTCGTAAGCTATCCAAATGGGTATGACGAAACATATGCGGGTGGACTTGAATTCCCGTTTTTGTACATAACCGTTTAAACAGGGAAGTAATATCACCATACTCTAGAGGCTGATATCTGTTTTCACCTGACATTTTAATAAAGACATGGTTAGTATCCACCTCGTCCATATGAAATTCCGTAATATAGTCCAAATACATATTCATTAAGTCGGCACTGACATCCAGCGTTCTGGGGCTGCATACCGTCTTAATCTCGGCTAAGTTAGACAGCTCACCACGGTCTCTAATGTGAATCCTTCGACCGTCAATTTCAAAATCCTCAAGCCATAGGGCTAGAGCTTCACCAATCCGCATACCCGATTCCCATAATAGGTACAATAAAAACTCATCCCTAAAATTGGTACATGCTTCAATCATTAAAGCGATGTCTTTCTTGGGTAGCGTTTTTGGACGAGATTTAGCCACTTTCAACTTAAGGATTTTTTTGTTAAAGAGCTTGTCCTTATTGATGTGATATAGAAAATCTTTAAAACCTCTTCGGGAACCCATCATCTGTCGTTTGAGTCTGTCTGAAAGCTTAATTGAGTAATCAACGTGCCGGTTCAAGTAATCGTAAAACACTTCAACGGCCGTCATTATGGTGTTAATGGTGCTGGGTTTCCTCATTGGAGCCCTTGGTGAAATAGAAAACACCTTGACGTTTGCATGTGGATTTTGAAGCCACCGCATGAATTCAGCCATTTCATCGATTCCTAAATCATAATAAAGTAAACCTTTTTGCTCTAGGAACTCAAAATAGAGTTTTAAGTGATGACAATAAGCTCTCAACGTTTCTCTCGCTGAACCGCTATTATCCTTAAACTTCAAAAACTTTATCACAGGCTCTACGAATTCCCCCTTGTTATTTAGCAAGATATACCTTGTCTTGCCTTCTTTTGTTAAGACTTCTTCAACTTCACGTCATTCTTTTCTCCTTTCTTCATGTTTTTTGCAAACAAAAAAGACATTTTACATACTCTCAAATGGGAATGGGAATCCCACCGTCAGTATAAAAATGCCTTTTCACAGTATACTCTGGAATAATAGTTGAACCTAACCGGTATTGGTTTATTTAAAGCTTAACCCACAGAAATTAAAACAGTGATAGCTCTGTTGGGCTGTGGATAGTGCCGCATTATGGACAACCCTGCGCTATCGCTGCGGGTTGACCACAATGCTTGGACAAGCCATTTGGGGTCTGTCTTAAAAGAGCTTGACCACACTATCCACAGCCCCGACTACACCGCTGCTGTCTTATTCTGCGCGCATCTTGATGATTATGGGATTATGATGGCTCAGTTCAGAGAATATTTTTGTGTGGCCAAGTCTCTGGAAGGGTGGCTCATTATTCCCGGAGATGAAGTAACGAAATATTCATCGCCCATTAAAATGGGTGTAAGGTTACTCTATGGTTGTTCCTGTGTGCTTAAAAACGCCATACTATTTTTGTCAGGGTTGCTTACGTAACTACGTTGACTACGTTGTTTATTTGGTATAGTTAAGCTGTAAACACAGTAAAGAAATAAGGGATAGTTTGTTCATAGACTACTATGACTACTATCCCTTTTCTTAGTATAGTTAAGATAGCAGGAGGTTTTAGTGCCCTATTTCTACCCCTCGCCCCTCGACCCTTCCAGATGTCTTCTCATAAGAAGCATTGCTTGTTCTGCGTTATGACTAGCAATAGCCTCGTATATGGAGATATGCTCTTGAATTGTGCATAGTCCCCCGATATCATGACTAAAACGGAGCGGTCCGGCTTTCTTGATGAGTTCTAAGATATGGACTACAAAGGTTTGCAGCAGTCGATTCATCATTAAATTCTGAGAAGCTTGAGTTACCAGAAAGTGAAACCGCATATCCGCTTTAGCATAAGCGTCTAAATTTTTTAAGGAAGACTGCATATCACGTAGGGCTTGGGAAATCCGCTGCAAGTCTTCACCAGAGGCTCGTATTGCCGCTAAGCCTGCACATTCGACTTCGAGGGCAATCCGAGTTTCCTAAAGCTCCTCTAATTTTGTCGGTTCAGCCGATAAAGCTAACGCCAAAGGGCTAATTACCTCATTTAACTGAGCGTTACGGATGAATGTGCCGTCTCCAGGTATAATTTCAACCCATCCTAAAAACTCCATGGTTCTTAAGGCCTCACGCAAGGTTGTCCGGCTAACACCCAATTCTACAGCCATTTCTCTTTCACCCATCAGTCGATCGCCGGGACGGAGCTTGCCACCGATGATCAACTTATTGATTTGCTTCAAAACTTCTTGATAGGTTCGGTGAGGTTTCGTAATCTTTTCAAACTGCATTAGTACCTCCCTAAAGTGTGCAAAGCTAAACTTGTATGCCTGTAGGGCAGTTTTATTACACAGTGAGCAGTCTCCACAATCCGCAGCGTCGACTTGTTTGGAGCCCTCTAAAAAAGCAGCTAAGACCTGTGCCTTTTTCCCGGTGTAATAATAGCCGCGCTCTAATCCTTCTCCGAGATATTGTGGGCAATCGACGAGACACCCTCCGCAGTGCAGGCATTTTAGTAAATCCCACTGCTGATTTTCAGCCGCTGCTAAACGTCCATTATCGAGCAAAATAACATACACCTCTTTGGGGCCGTGCATACCTTGGACCATTCTAAACTCGATATCAGCCGTTCTACTAGGGCCGCTGATAAAGGAGATATATTTAAGAACATCTTTTCCCATTCCATACACACTTGTGGCCCGACAAACCGTCAAAGCATCTTCGAGGGAAGGGACGATCTTATCGATTCCGGCCACCACGATATGATTATACGGCAGATTCGAGGTGAATCGTACATTTCCCTCACTTTCTAACAGGGCAAGGGTTCCATTTTCTTCAACAATAGCCTCGGCACCGGTAATTCCATACTGCATCTGAGCTGCCTGCTGTTTGATCTCATCCTTAATCTGAGCTACCCATTCTTTGTTGGGGATGGGCGTATTGATACTGGCAATCCAAGGGTGCGCGTCGACCTTTGTCCCGGCAACTCGTTCCCCCAGGTCGGTATCAAGAACCTCAACATTCTTTGATTTTAAATACTCTCTCAGGGCGATTTCGGTGAAAACAGAGTTTTTACTCATTGCTACGCTCTGATGACCCGCGAGGATTTTAAGGATTTGCTCTTGAGCCTCTCTGGTATCCTTAGCCAACGTCACATGGCATCCTTTACTTTTAAGGGAAGAAACCGCCTTTTCGACAGACTTTTGGAGATTATTCGCGATCCTACTTTTGATCTCCTGCACTTGGCTAGCTAAATCTGGGTACTCTTGAAGAAGCGTATCGCGGCGAGAACGAATTCCCTTTAAGATCCTTTGAGCTTTTGTACTGCTTGAATTGCTTGGACTGCTCGAAATACTCGTACTTTTCATCCTGCTCATCTCCTCCCATAGGCTCGGCTCAGAATCTGAACAACGTGAGAAACCTTTTGCTTCATTCCATGCTGAGCAAACCCATCGCGGAAATGAACCATGCATCCAGGACAACTCGTCGCCAACGTGGTGGCCTTAGTACCCGCAACGGTCTCTAATTTCCCTTGGTTAATCCGTTGCGAGAGTTCATAAAAACTTAAGCTAAAGGATCCACCAAACCCACAGCAGGTATCGGCATCCTGCATTTCTACATAATTTACTCCGGGGATCTTCCAGATAATTTCCCGGGGCTCCTTTTTCACACCCATACTTCGAGCGAGATGACAAGGATCATGATAGGTCACGGTTTCTGGGACTCTTTGGGCTGGAAGCTTCAACTCAATATCCTGGCTAAGAAATTCATTAATATCTTTGACCTTCAGAGCAAGGTTTTTCACTTTTTCCTGAAGCTCAGGGGAATCTTCGGCGAACAGTTTTGGGTACTCTTCTTTGAAAGCAACTGCACAACTCGGGCAAACAAAAACTAAGGCATCTATATCAAAGGAACTATAAGTTTCGATGTTTTTATGGGCCATGGTTTTGGCATGAGCTATATCTCCACTCACAATACTTGGGATTCCACAACAGACATCCTCTTTGGGGAGTTTCACCTCAACGTTGTTTTCTCCCAAGACGTGAAGCAGCGCTTCTCCCAGATCTGTCTCGGTGTAATTTACGACACAACCTGGGTAAAAGCCAACTTTTTTAGTTGGTTTAGCAATTGTTTTCGGTTTGGCGATTTCCATAAAGGACTTGCCGGAGAAGCGGGGAATGACACGCTCTTGCGGTAACCCGAAGGAATTGAAGGTCAAACGAGAGGTCATCCCTTGATCCGCCTCTTTTAAGGCCAGCTTCCCGAAGGTCGTCGCTAGTTTACTGACTACCGGTAGTGTCTGAGGTTTGGTTAACATTGAGAAGATTAAATCCTTCTTCCAACCAACCCCTTCTTTGGCCACAGCATTTTGCCGAAGCTTCCATATCATAGCCGGTGTCGCCATCTGTACCGGGCAGGCCGTTTGACACTTTTGACATCCGATACAGAGGGATAAGCCATTTGCTTCAGACTTTTCTAAGTCGCCATGAAAGGCGGCAAAAACCAGGCCGCGCCCCCCCCAGATATTTATAGCCGTACTTGCCACCAACCTCCTGATAGACTGGGCAAAAGTTCAAGCAACTTCCACAATTGATACAATAAAGGGACTCTTTAAATCCTGCCTCCAGCGCTGCCTTACGACCATTTGTTAATAAAACGATATGTACTTCTTTAGGGCCCTGACCGTGGATATCCTCTTCCAGATCGGGATCGAGGGATTCGCTGACTCCTGAGATCACCGAAACATAGGTTCCGATGTCCTGACCGACCCCGTAGACCGCTGCCGCTCGTACAACTTGCATGGCATCTTCAAGGGTCGAGACAATTTTCTCTACACCTGCGATCACAATGTGGATTTTAGGCATCATGGAAACTGCCCGAATATTTCCTTCGTTCTCAGTTACGAAAACGCTCCCCGTATCAGCTGCAATTGCATTGGCTCCCGAGATCCCCACATCCGCTTTAACCAAAAAGTCCCGGAGCCCTTTACGGGCAGAAATAACCAAGGCTTCAGGGGTACATTCTAACTGGGTTCCCTCTTCTTCAGAAAAAAGCTTAGTTACTTTTTCAATGGGAATATGGATCGCTGGTGCCAGGGAGTGACTGGCTTCACACTTCGCAAGCTGATTAATTCGATCTCCCAGATCCGTTTCGACGACCTTCACGCCACGATCTTCGAGGTAGTGGGAAATATTAATTTCTTTACCGGCATTTGACTTAGACTTGACGACCAAGCCGACCTTTGGAATAAGCCTCGCAATATAGTTCTGAGCATCCTCAGAGGTTTCGGCAAGATAGACTTTACAACCCTTTTCTTCCAACGACCGTTGTGCTTTGGCGATCATGTCATTTAAATGATCCATGCTGTATTCTTTGATACTCCGCAAACGATTGGAAAGCTCAGGATAATGGGGAACCATCTTCAACATGGCGGGGCGAATCGCATCAAAAGCGCGAAATCTCCCTTTCCGTGACTCCATATCATGAAGCCCTTCGGTGACTTTATTTTTTACGATTTTATGGGTTTGATTTCCCATGGATGAATGTCTCCTCTCTTCGGTTTACAGGTTGGACCACGATACCAAGCCCCCACTCCTTCAGAGAAAAGCGGGGGATGATCTTGGTCTTATCCTTAGGACCCCGACTTCGCTCCGCCCAGGTAGGCTTCCATAACACGAGGATTTTTGGCCACCTCTTCGGCTTTCCCATACAGGACGATTTTACCTGTTTCAAGAACATAGGCATAGTGAGCAATCTTTAAGGCTTAACGAACATTTTGCTCAACGAGAAGAATGGTCGCACCTTCTTGATTGATCTCTTGAATGACCTTGAAAATATCTGCAACGACCAGAGGGGCTAGGCCCATGGAGGGTTCATCAAGCAAGAGAAGCTTTGGTTTAGCCATGAGTGCGCGGCCGATGGCCAGCATTTGTTGCTGACCTCCAGACAGTGTTCCTCCTAATTGTTGCTTGCGTTCCTCTAAGATCGGAAAACGTTTGAAAACCTTCTCTAAATCTTCCTGAACGCCTTTATCTTTTCTCTGATAGGCTCCCATTTCCAAGTTCTCAAGAACCGTCATCCCTGCTAAAATATGCCGACCCTCTGGGACTAGAGACATTCCAAGGTTTACAATTTTATGAGGGGCGAAACCTCGAATCTCCCGGCCTTGGAACTTAATCTGTCCAGCCTGAGGTTTAAGAAGCCCAACCAGAGATTTCATCGTGGTCGTCTTTCCGGCCCCGTTCGCGCCGATCAAGGAAACAATCGAGCCTTCGGGAACGTCTATGTCAATCCCTTTAATTGCCTTTATACTACCATAGCTCGTCGACAAGTCTTTAATGTTCAGCATCTCTTAGCCCTCCTCCCGGCCCAAATAAGCCTCAATGACCAATGGGTTCTGCTGAATCTCAGCCGGAGTGCCCTCAGCAATCTTTTGTCCGAAATTTATGACCATAAGGCGGTCACAGACGTTCATGACAAGGTTCATATCATGTTCAATTAAGATGACTGTCTTGCCCATGGTTTGAATTTTCTTGATCAGATGACGTAAGTCTTCGGTTTCATTTTCATTCATCCCCGCCGCCGGTTCATCGAGAAGAATTAATTCGGGTTCTGTAGCGAGGGCTCTGGCAATCTCCAAGCGACGTTGTTGTCCATAGGGAAGTGAGCTTGCTGGGGAGTCCGTGTCCTCTTCTATTCCAACTAATTTAAGGAGAGCCTGGGCACGTTCCCGGGTTTGCTTCTCTTCCTTGCGTTGGGCAGGGGTGCGCCATAGCCCTTTCCATACCCCGGCTTTCGTTCGACAATGGGCCCCGACCATGACATTTTCTAAAGGACTCAAATGACCAAAGAGACGGATATTCTGGAAGGTTCGAGCTAAGCCTAGCTCCGTAACCCTATAGGGCCGTAATCCTAATAAATTCTTGCCTTGATAGGTGATATTTCCTTCAGTGGGAGGGAAAATTCCAGTGATTAGATTAAAGAGCGTTGTCTTTCCAGCACCATTTGGGCCGATAATTCCAACGATTTCCCCCTTATTCACCTTAAAACTTACGTTACTTAAGGCGGCCAAACCGCCAAAGCTTTTGCTTACTTGGTCAAGGACTAACATCATTGCTTACTCCTCCTTCCAAGCTTACCCTTCCAAAAACGAACCGTGTCCTCACTTATGAGGCCTTGAGGTCGGAAAGCCATCATAGTGACCAAAAGAGCTCCGTAAATCATAAGTCGGTAGTTTGAAGCTGAGCGCAACAGTTCGGGCAGCAAGGTTAGGAGTAATGCCCCGATGATAGGGCCAATAACCAAGTCGCTTCCTCCCAAGACTGCATAAAGAAGGATTTCAACGGTACGGTGATAAGCGAAATCTTTCGGTCCGATAAAAAAGGTTAAATGAGCGGATAGACCGCCGGCAATCCCGGCGATTAAAGCCCCTAAAGCAAAGGCCAGCAGTTTATAATAGGTCGTATTGATGCCCATGGCTTCGGCCGCCGACTCATCTGCTTTAATAGCTGCAAATGCCCGCCCGACTCTGGAGCGGTTAAGTCTTGTACAGAAAAATACCAGAAAAGCGAGGATGAGAAGTAGAATAACTAGCACCAGCAAGGTACTGCTCTGCTGTGCGCTTAAGCCTCCAAATCCCTTGGGGAAACCTAAGGAAGAAAGCACTTTGCCGATCTTTGTTCCAAGGGTCGGGATTCCGGATATCCCTAAGGCACCATTGGTAATGGTTAAATTTAAAACGATAACTCGAACGACTTCTCCGAATCCGAGGGTGGCAATCGCCAGGTAAATCCCCGTAAGTCTTAAAGCGGGAAAGCCTATGATGATGGACATCAAACTTGCGGCAATACCACCGATTGGAATGGCCAAATAGACAGGAAAGCCTGCTTTTACGGTCAGGATCGCACAGGTATAAGCTCCAATACTCATAAATCCGGCATTCCCCAGAGACAACTGGCCGGTGGATAGTGTCATATAAATGCCCACCCCAAGGATGGCATTCACCAAGACAAAGACTGCGATTTGCAGATAATATTGGTTAAATATAATATCCATTTAAAAACGTCCCCCTTGCCGTTTTCCAAAAAGTCCTTGAGGACGAATAAACAGAATCAGAATAATCATACCAAAGGCTACGGCGTCCCTATAGGAAGATGCACCATAAGCGACGGTGAATACTTCTGCAATTCCTAGAATCAGGCCTCCCAGCATTGCTCCGGTGATATTTCCCATACCACCAAGGATCAGAACGGCAAGGCCTTTCAAACCCATCGATAATCCCATCGTTGGCTCGACGGCATTAAAGGAGAGTCCAACTAGAACTCCTGCGATTCCCCCTAATCCTGAAGCAAGTGCAACGGTTAAAAAGATGATTTTGTTGGTGTTGATACCAAGAAGGTTGGCTGTCTCACAACGATCTAGCTGCTCCTGCACGTACTCGGCGATCATTTGGATCATCGGTATGGCATTACTATCGCGGTAATAGGCGTCAAAGGCCTCGTAATAGCGTTTGCGATCAGTAAACTTTACATTAATGGTAGGGTAGCCGTTTTACATCAAATTAAAATTGAGTAGCAGTCTTCCCGTTCTGCCGTTGCCGTCGATGAAGGGATGTATGCCCTCGAATTTAAGGTGGAACAGGGCTGCTGGTTCCAGCGGGTGCCGCTTGAACTTGGCAAACTCAGAAACCAGCTGATTAGAAAGAAGATTCATAAGATTTTTTTTATATTAAGAATTTTATCCCTTAATTTTAATGTATAATGACAATATGTGACATAGTAAGTAGATTACTGCCAAAGTTTGGAGTTCGTCTGGCAATTAACCGATGGGAACTAGTTTAGTGTAAAGAAGGTGGAGAGGCAATGCAGACGAGAGGATTAAGAATTACTGAGTTACAAGAACTCTTTTCTCAATGGCCCAATGGCCCGGTGGATTGGTTAGTGGCTAATCGAGATAAGCTGATCTATGCTTCGCCTGATGCGGAACTAAAATTAGGACTTAGATCAGGGCAACATGTGGCGAAACACCCATTTGTGCGTAAGGCTGTAATGAGTAGACGATCTTTGGTGGAGCACTATCAAACTTGGCAGGATGATCAGTTGGTGAGTACCACGGTGGTGGCAGTGCCAATGGAAATAGACGATGTGGAGGATGGCTCTGTATTAGTATATGGGGTGACTAATTCTCCTTCTGTTTGGAAGGCTGAGGAAATCATCACTCTAATTCAAGAAATAAATGGGCAAACAAGTTCCGTAGCTGCTTTACAAACCTTTGTCCGGGGCTGTATAACGTTGTTCGGTTGTAAGATGGCTGCTATTTGGGTGGCACGATCGGAGAAATATTACATACTGGCCCAAAGCACGGAAAACTCGCAAGATGAAAGATGCTTGAATGATTTCAGGGTTTCTGATGTTATGCGTGATATCGAAGAAAATAGACTGGCTTCAACTTGGGACGAACAGTCTGATGAGTTTATAAGTAGGCCAGTCGATAGACCTATTGCCGTCTTTAATCGTCCAGGTTATAAACATGTACTTAGTTTTCCCTTGAGACACCTGGGAGAAGAACTTGGAATATTAGAGCTGTTCTCCCAGGATGCGCTGTCGTTTGACGGAAGTGCTATGCTGTGGCTTAATCAATTAGGTCCTTTGGTGGCCTCCCTCGTATATGGACACGAAATGCGTGCAGTTGCATTGGAGCGAGAAAAGGACTTAAATCTATTATTATGGGGAACTGAAATCCTTGTTCAAATTCAGACAGAAGCCGAGTTGCTGGAGGAAGCAGGAGAGATGGCTATGGTCTTAAACCTTGAGGCTGGATTTTTCTTCATGCGGCAAGGGAATAACTGGCATGTACAGGCCCCCTTCGGTCGCCTTAAGCAAAATGACAAAGGTTGGGAGCAATGGGTTTTTGATCAAATACAGTTAGATCCGGACAATTATACTGGGAATAAGCAAACCGACGTATACGTTTTTTCTCCCCCTCGGCCCGGGCTGAAAGAGGATTTTCCTTGGCGCAAACTCCTAATTCAGCCGGTGGAGACGAATAGCGGAATCATTGGAGAACTGTGGTTACTAGATTTTGTCGATACCAAGTTGGAGTCTCGGAAAGAAGTTTTCGCGGCCTTTGCCCGAAGTTTAGGAGTGGCATTGGAAACTATCCGACAGCGCCGGAAGTTAGAGCAGATGGCTACTACCGACTCTTTGACCGGGATCCTAAACCGACAGGGGTTTAGTCAGCGCCTCTGGGCAGAAATCGCATCGACTCAACGTCGTGGTTCAACCTTTCTACTTTTGTTACTTGATTTAGATGGATTTAAAATACTGAACGATACTCAGGGGCACCCGATGGGAGACCGGGCCTTGGTCGTAATTTCAAATAACATTCAAACCTTTATCCGCGAAAATGATATTCTGGCTCGTAGTGGAGGAGACGAACTTTCTTTGGTATTGGTCGATATGCAGAAAGGTCCCGAGGCCGAAAGTGTAATTAATAGATTAAAGGAACGGATGGGGCTGGAAGAATTTATGCTTGGAGTAAGTATTGGGGTCGCGGAGTTTCCTACGGAAGCGGATAATTACGAAAGATTATACCATCTGGCTGATGAACGGCTGTATATTGGAAAACATTCCGGAAAGAACAAAGTTGTATTTGAATAAAGCCCAGATCATGGGGCTAATTTGAAAGGGTGAGTGGGAATTGGGCCTGCCTGAAGTAATCAGGGTCGATAAAACAAAATGCCAGCACTGTCTGGCTTGTATTCGAGTTTGTCCGGTAAAACTATGCAATGTGGTCGAACCGGATGGGATTTCTGTGAATTCCGAGCTGTGCATCGGTTGTGGTGAATGCATTAGAGCTTGTGTCGAAAAGGGTCATTTCGCACGTTATGGAGTAGACGATTTCCCAGAGTTCCAGCAAGACTTAGCGGCAGGAGTTCCTTTAGGTGTCTTGGTTGCACCGGCAGCCGCTGTTAATTACCATCCTTGGTTCCCACGATTACTAACCGCACTACGCAGTTTAGGTGTACGTTATGTCTTTGATGTGAGTTTTGGTGCGGAAATTACAACCTATTTATACAAGAAGGCTTTGGACGCCGGTGTAAAAACCCCAATTATTGCTCAACCATGTCCAGCTGTCGTTAGCTACATAGAGACTTACCACACTGATCTGGTACCCTATCTCGCCCCTACCCATTCACCGTCCCTGGATGCGGCGATCTGGCTCAAAAATCAACCGCAGTTTCGAGACCTGAAACTTGCGTTTCTCGGCCCTTGTCTAGCTAAACGTCGAGAATTTCATGATCCGAATACGGGTGGGGTCATAGCCTATAACGTGACCTTTAAGTCTTTAACTAGTTATTTGGAGCAGCAAGGAATCCAGCTAGATCAGCTGGAACCGTCAGGTTTCGATACGCCCGAGGCTGAACGAGCTGTTGGGTATTCTCAGCCGGGCGGTTTAACAGATACATTTAAACGTTTTGGGATGGAAGTCCGAAAGGCAGATTTTCCTAGGGTAGAGGGTCCAAGAGAGATTTATGGAAAATATCTACCGGAGTTGAAAGAGGATATCCGCTGCGGGCGGGTTCCAGTGTTGGTTGATATTCTTAATTGTACCCATGGTTGCAACGGCGGGCCTGCCGTGAGTCATAGGTTTTCTCAGTATCAGATTGATTTGATCATGGATGAACGTAAAGCGGCGCAGATTGAAAAATATCAGACTATGATGGAAGGTGACCCAAGGGACGTTTTCCGAGACTTTTATCGCAGTCTTGAGACCTCTGAGTCAACGTATTTACGACTTTACAGTGATAAAGGGTTCAACCGGTATCTTCGCTCTCCGTCCCCGGAAGAGGAAGAAAATCTCTGGCAACTCATGCATAAGCCCACCCCAGAAGAGCAGGGAATTAACTGTGCCTGTTGCGGTTACGGCAATTGTAGGGACATGATGTTAGCAATTTACAATGGTCTAAATCCTGTAGAAAGTTGCAAATATTATCTTCTCAAAGAAAATGAACGTAATCTGCACCAGGTTCAGGATCTGGCCTCGGAGATTGAAGAACAGCGAGACGAGATCGCAGCCTGGAATGAAGTGCTGGAACAAAAAGTTGTGGCGCGAACCATCGCTTTACGTAATCTATTAAATAACGCAGGCCAGGGTTTTCTGTCCTTTGGACCGGATTTAATCCTTCGCGAGGAGTACAGCAACGAATGTGTAAGAATTTTTGGCGGTCAGATTGCAGGGGTAAAATTTGCCGACCTTATTTACCCTAAAGACCAGGAACAACGAGATTTCGTAGAATCCCTGTTTATGGAAATCTTTAGTCAGCGGGACCAACATTTACGGGAAGTTTATCTACCCTTACTACCTACAGATGTATTGATCAACTCCAAGTACATAAATGTTGAGTATAAATTAATTGAGGATGCCGGACTTGAAGGCGCAGAAGTTTGTATGGCTATATTAAGTGATGTTACCGAGAATCGACTTTTGGAAAGCCAGGTGGAACAAGAACGCAATCTATTAAAAATGGTCGTTAAAGTGATTGTTAACCGAATTGACTTTATCCAAAATATCAAGGACTTCCACCGATTCTGTACTTCGGGCTTACTGAGTATTCTGGCAGAGCCGACAACCATCGAAGAAAAATTGGCCGCGATTTTCCGCCAGGTCCATACGTTTAAGGGTAATTTCAGTCAATTGAATATGAGCAATGTTGTTGAGCAGTTACACCAACTTGAAACAGAGATGACGAATTTTAAAAATGAGAGAGGATTAAACGTGGATCAACAAGAACTTATGCAATTATTTAGTGAGTTAGAGCCGGAGACTTGGTTGCAGGAAGACTTGGCTTATCTAGAGCAAGTTCTGGGGCCAAAGCTATTTACCCAGGATGATGAATTGGTCATTAGTAAGATCAAATTGATGGAAATTGAGAAAAGGATTGAAACCCTCTTGCCACCCTCCGAATGTAAACTGCTGATTCCCGAACTTCGTAGGCTCCGTTATAAGCCTCTGGCTGAGTTATTAAGCTCCTTCCCTGATTATGTAAACAGGTTAGCAGAACGCTTTGAGAAACCTGTGTATCCGGTTGAGGTTACGGCGGAACCGATCCAAATAGATCCGGATGCCTACAAAGGTTTCATAAAGGCTTTGGTTCACGTTTTTCGTAATGCGGTCGATCATGGCCTTGAGAATGTAGATGAACGGATTGAACAGGGCAAAGAGGAATATGGCCAGATCTCTATAACTATTTCTAGCAACGAAAGGTATATTATCGTGGCGATCAGCGATGACGGTCGGGGTATAGATGCCACTGCTGTACGTACGAAGGCTTTGGCTCAGGGGTTACTTCCGGAGGAACAATTACTTGCCGCTAGTGACGAAGAAATAATCCAACTTATTTTTGTCGAGGGTTTTTCTACCAAAGATGCTGTGACAGATGTTTCCGGTAGGGGTGTGGGTCTGGCTGCCCTAAAACATGAGTTAACAAAGCTCGGAGGTTATCCCAGAGTAGAAACTGTTTTAGGTCAGAGTACCATCTTCAACCTATATCTGCCGTTGGAGAACGAGGAGGTATGGACGTTACCTGTCAGTGATTTATTAGCACCCTTGCTTGAGACTGCGCAGGATTTTCTGGCTAAACAAATTGGTCTAGAAGCGGAACCCGCCGATCAGACGGCGATTATCCGGCAAAATTCCTTGGAACTCAATCGAAAAACTGCATTGTTACCGATTCGAGGAGCTATTGAATGCTACTTTGTTTTAAGTGTTGATGACGAGGTTTTGCGCTTAATGGTTCGTAATTATTTAATGGACGACCTCCAACCTGGTGAGGAAGAGGAGTATATGCAGGATATTTTAGGTGAAAGTGCTAATACAATCTTAGGAAATTCAGTAAAATATTTCCCTGGCCTAGAAGAATTGTTGATTATCGACTGTCCTGTTGCCCTAGCATCGGAGGAAGCTTTAATGAGATATAAAGAAGCGCAAATCTGGAATTGCCAATTACAAACAAGTGCTGGGCGATTTAGCCTAGGGCTGGTTGTACCTCGGGGTACTGCCGGTGGACGACTGGTTGATTAGATATAAGGGAGGAGGAAATATCAGTATGGCACGAATTCTTATCGTTGATGATTCTGCAATAATGCGCCGAAATTTAAAAACTATCCTCGTTCAAGCGGGTCACATAGTGGTTGGGGAAGCAATAAACGGAGGACAGGCTCACTTAATGTACCGTACGCATGTTCCGGATCTGGTAACTATGGATATCACGATGCCTAATGTTAACGGGATTGAGGCCGTTAAGTTAATTAAGAAAGAATTTCCAGATGCTAAAATAGTAATGGTTAGTGCTCTAGATCAACGAAGTATGGTATTGGAAGCTTTAAAACTGGGAGCAAAGCATTATATTATCAAACCGATCACTCCGGAAACAGTTATTGACGTGGTCAATAAGGTATTAGGTATCACCCCAATCGAAGAGACCCATGAGACAAACTTGCAGCCGGAGGAAACTGTACCAGAAGGAGCCGATGTTGCCCCGTTTATCATTGAAAACGCTGATAACACGTTTCAGATCAGGCTTTCTCCAAGTCTCACCGAAGAAAGCTTTGCTATGCTCATGCAGGCGGTTCAAGGGTTAATGTTTGTCAAGCCTTTAAAAGTCGTTTTGAATTTTGGCTCAATAGAAACATTGCCTGACTCGCTGCTTAATAAGATTGCAGGTATTGTTAGATCAGTTAAAAATTCCAAGGGAATGATTAGAGTCATCGCCAGAAACAAAAACCTTGTTAAAACCGTCAAGGAAAAAAAGATTGATAACTTAACCGAGGTTATCGAAGTTATTTAAGCTAAGAGCTTTAGGATACTAGAAACAGGGGAAACCAATCATGGTTTCTCTGTTTCTGCAAAAATGAAGGGGTTAGAATCCCCTTTGTTCAATATTCGACATTTTGTAGATATTTGTATCCATGAATATTGTATTCTTCTTGAAATACCTAATGAGTTTATGCTAGCATAGATGTATGTTGGCTGAATAATCACTAAAATCTAATTAGCGTCATAACTTTGCAAAGATTTATGAGGTGGAGAAACATGAGAAAAATTAATTTTACAGAAACCGTCTTAAGAGACGGCAACCAATCACTAATCGCTACAAGGTTGGCTTTCGAACAATTTGCTCCTATTCTCGAGGAGCTTGATAAGGTCGGGTACTACTCCTTAGAATGTTGGGGAGGAGCAACCTTTGACACCTGTATAAGGTACCTAAATGAAGATCCCTGGGATAGGCTGAGAAAAATAAAGGCGATTGTGAAAAAAACTCCCTTACAAATGCTGCTTAGGGGCCAAAACGTCCTGGGTTATAAACACTACCCTGATGACGTCGTCCGAAACTTTGTCAAGGCCGCTGTGGCTAACGGTATTGATATTCTCCGTGTTTTTGATGCCCTTAATGACTTGAATAATATTCAAGTCGCTATGGATGAAGTCAAGAAACAAGGCGCCCATGCCCAAGGAACCATTGTCTATACAGTGAGTCCTATTCATGATGTTAAGAATTACCGGAACTTGGCTAAACAGCTGGAGGAAATGGGGGCAGACTCTATCTGTCTCAAAGATATGGCGGGCCTTTTAATGCCTCAGGTGGCCTTTGATCTCATCAAGGACTTAAAGCAAACGGTTAAAATACCGATCTTCTTACATGCCCACTGTAATAATGGGCTGGCAGAAATGGCCTACTTTAAAGCTATCGAGGCTGGTGTGGACGGGATAGATTGTGCTATTTCTTCGTTCTCCAGTGGTTCATCCCAACCTCCTACTGAGACCATGCATTTCGCCTTAGAGGATGCTGGTTATACTACTGGCTTGGATGCTGTTAAATTGAAAACGGTGAATGACTTCTTTAAGCCTCTCAGAGAAGAATTTATCTCCTCTGGACTACTGGATAGTCAATTACTTACTCCTCAACCAGGAAGTTTACTCTACCAGGTTCCTGGCGGAATGTTATCTAATCTAATATCCCAACTTAAAGATCGTAATGCTCTTGATAAGTTGGAGGCTGTGCTTAGTGAAGTCCCTCAGGTTCGCAAAGACCTCGGCTATCCCCCTCTCGTAACTCCGACTAGCCAGATTGTTGGAGTTCAAGCTGTCTTTAACGTCTTAACGGGTGAACGGTATAAGGTGGTTATTAAAGAAGTTATTAATTACTTCATGGGAGAATACGGCAAGGTGCCAGGACCTATTAACGAAGAAGTTTCTAAAAAAGCTCTGCGCAAGAAACAACCTTTAGCAGGACGCTATGCCGATACCTTAGAGCCGGCTTTTGAAAAGGCCAAAGAACAGCTCAAGGATATTACTTCTAGCGATGAAGATGTCCTAACTTATTTGTTGTTCCCGCAAATTGCCGAAGAGTTTATCAAAAAGAAAAATGGCATGGATAGTTTTCCACCAGCCTCAGAAACCGTTTCCCAGCGGAGGATTGGTTAGGTGTATTTTTCCGTTGATAATTGTCGCTTTATGTAATAAAATATCACTAGAAGTTCGTTTCAGTTGAAAGGGGTAGCTAGTGATGTCCTTGCCATGGCATAAACTCAATTATAAGAAACAGAATTACTATATAATCTTAGCCGCGATTTCCTTGGCCTCGGTCTTGATTGGTATTGTTTATGTAATTAATGTGGCGTAGGCAGTCTAGTCTAGCAACAAAATCGAAAATCCCCCTCACCCATTGCGTATAGATGAGGGGGATTTTTCATGTCTGCTTCAGGGTTATAGCTTGAAGTCCTTGCGGGTTAGATTTTTATAATAGGAGCGGACTGGGCTATAATCAGGCGTATAACCAGGGATCTCAACTAAAGGTTCGTTATACTTCAGATAAAGGGTGGTTAATTTGGTCAGATATTTCAAGGGCGTAAAATCCTTAATATTATTATCGGATACGTCAAGATAGGTGAGGGAGGTTAGACCTTTTAGGGCAGTGAGATCCTTCAGTCGAGTATTCGTCATCTTTAAGGTTTTAAGATTAGTTAGCTTGGCTAGTGAAGAAACTTTCAGGAGGGGATTATTACCGAGATCAAGGGTTTTTAAGTTGGTCAAATACTCTAACCCGGTCAAGTCCGTGATCCCTTCACTGCGGGCATCTAACGAGGTGATATCCATAACATCACTCTTATAGATCGTCTCATCGCTATCCTTTTTCAATTTATACCCAATGGCTTCTTTTAAGGCTAGATCGGGGAAATTTATTTTGGCATCTTCGGAAACTTTAAGGGATAGGCTGACCTTTTGAGTCAAACCATCAATCGTTCCTTGAAATTGGTAAGTGCCAACTTTATTGATAGGGATAATATTACTACTCCAAGTAACGGGAAGAGTCTCTGTGCTGCCATCACTCATGGTTGCAGTCACCTTATCCGGGAAATCATAGGAATCGCCGAGAATGATCTCTGCGCTTATATTGTCTATTTTCGTCACTTTTGGATAGATCGTTAATTTAAGGTAAACATGACCATTATAGTTTTTTAAGGTGCCTTCGAATTGATAGGTCCCGGCACGAAGGGTGTGCACGGAGGAAAGACTCCAAGTTACGGGGACCTCTTCATTTAAGCCATTGGTTTTGGTAACTGTGATGGTTTTCGGTGGTTCGTATTTTTGTTGTTCTTGAACACTATCCGTGATGTCGGTCACTGACTTAATCTCGGCTGGCAGTCTCCGGAGTGTGGATTCAGTCGAGAAATCAATGACACTCGTGCCACCCAAAATCTTAAGTTTGGAGATGATTTTAGAACTAAGGAAGGAATTGCTGGAGAACGGAATGGAGTTTCCTTGAAGCAAGATGATGGGGTTTTTCCCCTTTTGAGCTAAGGCAGAGGCGGCAAGAGCATCTGGGAAGTTCTCACCGGTCGAGATATAAAGAGTGTCTAAATCTAGACTGTCTGCAAATCGTCTAATCAGGCTGATATTCCGATCATAAGGGTTTGGGCCGTAAATCAGTTCGTGATTCGGAAACTGATTGATCACGTTATCGCTAAGATCAGAGTAGCCAGTCACGATGACAATCAGGGGGATTTTATTGTTACTTAAGAAATCTTTCTGTGTTGAAGTCAGATCATTAGGAGGTACTAAGAGAAGGGGCATCTCATTGGCTGCGGCAATGGGACCTATGGACAAGGCATCCGGAAAATTCGTACCGCTGGTTACGATAACCCCTTTTTTGACACCGATTTCTTGAGCTACTAGGAGTGCTGTTTCATAGCGATCTGGGCCGGCTATTCGCTTAGCGGTGATATTCATTAAGGAAAGTTGATTTTCGACTTCTCCCGAGACAACTGCATACCCGCCAACAATGTAGACGTTTTTGACCTTCAGGCGTTTCAATTCGGCAGCAGTGTCACTATTTAAACCATAGGAACCGGTCAATAATATGGGGGCATTATACTTATGGGCTAATGGTCCAGCGCTTAAGGCGTCTGGAAAATTCTCTCCGAAGGCGAGAATTGCCGAATCTGCCCCATCCGGCCAGCCGTTTTGACTGATGGCAACGGCTGTTTGATAGCGGTCATAGCCTGCAATTCTGTCGGTCGAGGTAGAAGCGCTAGCTTTAGGCGGGTAGGCCAACATCAAGATGCTAATCAGGAAAAGACTTAGGAAAAAGTATTTCTTCGTCATCGAGAAAGTAATCCTCAAAGTGTACGCCTCCTTTTACGTATAACTTTCTCGAAATATTGACTAAATCCTGCTTTATATTTAAAAAATAGCGTAATTCCTAATCCGCGTATTGTTCTTTTAAAGCGAGGATTTCTTCTAGGCAGTTCAGAAAGGCATCGACGAGGTGGGGGTCGAATTGCACACCACGCTCCTCTTTGAAGAGATTGATGACCCGGTCGATTTCCCAGGCTTGCTTATAGCAACGATCACTGGCTAGGGCATCAAACACGTCAGCAAGGGCTGTTATGCGACCGTAGATGTGAATTTCTTCTCCTTTGAGGCCTTGGGGATAGCCGGTACCATTCCATTTTTCATGGTGCTGGTGGGCAATGATGGCTGCGGATTGCAGAATTTGGCGGTTGGATTTTTTCAGAAGTTGATTGCCAATGATGGTATGTGCTTGCATCTCAGTAAATTCCTGATCTGTGAGTTTGCCGGGTTTCTTTAAGATGGCGTCGGGAATGGCGACTTTACCAATGTCGTGCATGGGAGAAGAGATTTTGATCAGCTCGGCTTCTGCGGGGCTCATGCCTAGGCGAAGTGCGAGGATCTTAGAGTATTCTGCGACGCGTTTAACATGGTTGCCGGTTTCCTTAGAACGGCTTTCTCCGATTTCGCCCATGAGATAGATGATTTCCTTTTGAGTTTGCTCTATCTCCTGATTCAGCATGGCGGATTCTAGAGCCTTGCCGCTATAGGACGCGGCGAGGGTTAAGAGGTGCATGTCCTGATAATTAAATACTCCCTCAGTGGTCAATTTATTAATGGCTTGGAAGATACCCATGTTTTCTCCGTGCTGATTTTGGATCGGGATTACGAGGACAGACTTTGTATGGTAACCTGTCTGGAGATCAACTTCTGGGTTAAAACGCGCGTCTTGATAGGCATCCTCTATGAGGATGCTTTTATTATTTTTCAAAGCGTAGCCTGCAAAGCCTGCTTCCTCGGGCATAGTTAAGGCTTTTACGCCATGGGCGACTTTCGTCCAAAGCTGATGAGTCTCCTTATCATGGAGCCATAGGGTGCAACGATCCGCCAGAATTAGTTCTCGACCCATGTCTGCCATATAGAGCAAAATACGGTCTAAATCTTTTTCTGGGGCGATTAAGGATATGTAATGAAAGATGATGCGTAACATTTGCTCCGGCGCCAGGTCTTTTTTTAGCTTAACCTCAAGATCTTGGAGTTCGTGCATGAGAAGTACTCCTTTCGACAGTAGGTTAGAAGGGGCTCACCACTTTAGAAATTGTGGTCGCGGAGTCAATATTTAGGATATCTGCAAAATGAGGGCCAGGAGGGTGACGTGAAAAACTTGATCGACCATAATGCCGAGCCACTGATTTTTAGAGAGATCGGTGCGCATGACCTGAGTGATCCACCAAGTGACGAACCTACGGCGGTCCAGGAGGACATGGGCTAAAAAGATGGCCAGGAGTTGCCACCATGCTAGACCGCCAAAGCCAAAGAAGGCAATAACTCCTAGGGTAGCCGTATAGAGTAGGGAATGGGCGATCAAGGGGAACCACTTGGTTGTTTTATTGATGGCCATCCAACTGGTTTGGAGGGGGAAATCCCCCAGAAGATGGGCTAATATTAAGTAATCAAAAGGACTCAATTTCGGCAGCCCTCATTTCTTTAATTGACATTATTTTCATCGTCATAATATCATTTTCGTTAAAATTTGTATATATTCTTAGGCTATCTCGCGGATCATCAAGATTCAACCCTTGCTTTTTTTGCTATTTAAGATTATTTTGTAATACTCCCTAAAATTGCAGGATTTTTCTAATTAATGATGAATATTCTCAAATTAGACAGCTTTAGTAAGCTTAAGAAAGCAGGGATATTCGTGAAAAAAAGTTCTTATCGTCATGTTCTTCTTTTGATTAGCCTGAGTGCCTGCTTGGTTTTACAACCCTTGTTTGTTTTTGCCAGTCAAGCGACGAACCAACTCGAACGGTTATATGGTAACACACGGTTTCAGACTATGGCTCAAATTGCCTTAATGTTCCCAGGCATTGTGGATAATGTGGTCTTAACAACGGGAAGTAATTTTCCCGATGCGCTGGCGGGCGTGCCTCTAGCTCACCAAAAACAGGGCCCCCTTCTCTTGTTAGAGAGTACGCCGGAATTAAGTCAGGAAGCCTTTAATTATATTAAAGCACACCTCAAGCCAAACGGGCATATTTACATACTCGGGGGGACGGTGGCGGTTCCTGATCAGTTTCTCACTGCTCTGGAGAACTTAGGGTTTAAGCGCGAAAACATGCACCGGATTGCTGGGTATGATCGTTATGAAACGGCTTTAGCCATTGCTCAAGAACTTCAGCATGATGGATCTGAATTTTACCTTGTCCAAGGAGATAATTTCCCAGATGCCTTGTCCGCTTCTGTGCTGGCAGCGACAACTGGGTATGTCAGTGTGGATAAATCGAATTACTTTAAGGCGGAGGGTCAAACGCTGCCGCCTTCTCTGGGCGGGATTCCCTTGATTTTAGTACCTTCTAAGGGTGCTATCCCGGATTCGATCATTCAGTATCTCAATTCCCTACCCGGCGATAACACTTTAAAGCAAACCTTCCATGTGGTGGGAGGAACGGCCGTGATCCCGGAAGAACGTTTACTGCAACTTAAATCCCAGGTCAAACGGCTGGCACCTGACGGATTAACCCGGATTAGTGGAGACAATCGCTATGGAACCATGGGCCAACTTAATGCCCTGACGAGTAATTTTAATGCCTCTTGGCAAAACGAGGGAAGCGGTATTCCAATTCCTCATATTTATCTAGCCTCAGGAGAGAATTTCCCGGATGCTCTCACGGGTGCAGTACTTGCTGCTAAAAACGAGGCTCCCTTGGTTTTGGTCAATGACTTGCTGCCTCAGGAAACGATCGATTTACTGATGGGGTATTTTGAGCGTAACCAAAGGGGGATTCAACAGGGAGCAGCGGTTACGGCCTTAGGAGGTTCGAGTGTTATCTCAGACAAAACGATGACTGTTGTGAGTTACATTTTGAACTACGGAGGATCCATCACTAATCAACCGAGTGTGCAAACCTTGGCGGGTTCGGGGAGGCTCGGCTATCTGGATGGTCAAAACCAGAGGGCTGAATTTGCCATGCCTTCGGGAATTGCCGAAGCTAAGGATGGAACGGTCTATGTAGCGGATACCCAGAACCACAGAATTCGGGCTATCTCTGGCGGGAGTGTTCGTACGGTTGCGGGTGCTACTACGGCTAAGGATGACTATGGCATGTCGGTGGGTGGTTTTCAAGATGGTCCAGCGACACAAGCCCTCTTTAATCAGCCTAAGGGGCTCGTTGTCGATGACGGTGGAACGATTTTTGTCGCGGATTCTGCCAATGGTGCCATTCGCGTGATTGATAAGTCCGGTCAAGTGACAACTTTAGTGAAGGGATTAAAGGCTCCGTCAGATCTCGTACTGGGGACTAAGGGAGATCTTTATGTCACGGAAACCTTAAATCATCGGATTTTGAAGGTTGATAGAAATGGGAATTGGTCGGTTCTAGCGGGCGGTGGGTACGAGATGAGGAATAACTGGCTCTTTGGTGGCTATGCGGACGGACAAGGAGAACAGGCACGATTTAACGAGCCTTCCGGCCTGGCTTTAGGACCTCAAGGTTTCTTATATGTAGCCGACACGGGGAATCAAAGGATTCGGGTGGTTTCTCCCCAGGGGGAAGTAACGACGCTGGCTGGATCAGGTAGCACTCCGATTGTGGACACGACTTATTATAAGGGCGGGTTCCAGGATGGACCTGGCCTAAATGCTCAATTCCATTTTCCCAGTGGGATTGCCGTCAGCGCGGAGGGTACTGTTTACGTGGCGGATACGTATAATCATCGGCTTCGAGAGATCAGCCCTTTAGGAGTGGTCAAGACGTTAGCGGGAAATGGTCTGCACGGCAAGGAAAATGGATTTCCGGAACAAGTGCAATTTGATAGCCCGGTGGCAGTCAAGATCAGTCGAGAGGGTGACCTTTTGATTGTCGATCAGTTCAATAATTTGATTCGACTGCTTAAATGGTAACCGTAAGTAAGCTTTAGGACGAACGACTTATTAAAGAAGTTGAATAGGGGAGTGGTGGGCTATCCGAAAGATTTATGCCGTTTTAATCATCCTCTCAGTGATGTCGTTTTTTTACTATCAGGAAGTTCTTTATAATGCGGAGCGTAGTTTTACGGATCGTGTGACGATCGAACCGAGGGACGTTGATCCGAGAATCAAAATTCTGGCCATCGATGATCAGAGCCTTGCCGCAGTCGGAAAATGGCCTTGGCCACGCAACATCGTAGCGGAATTAAGCGACAAGCTTATGGCCAACGGTGCCCTTGCTGTTTGGCCGGACATCTTTTACAGTGATAAGAGTCAAAATCCGGAGGAAGATCAGGCTTTGGCGAAGGTAGTCGCAACCTATCCTCATGTTTTTCTCCCAGTGTACTTTGATTTTCAGACCAGAAAAGTGGACCATCAGGTGATCGTAGAACGCTTACAAAAACCCGTGATTCCCATTGACCCCCAACAAACCGGGCATATCAATGTGATTGAGGATGATGATCGGGTGGTGCGTAAGGTGATGCTGGGAATTTCAAGTGCTGAAACTCGAGTTCCGGCTATTAGTGTGAGATTGGCGAATTTGCTTTTGCCGTCAGAACGCAAGTTAGTCTGGACTGAGGATAACCGCTGGCTACAGGGTGACACTTCCCTGGGGACGGGTCCTCAACATGAACTCTTTTTTTCCTATGCTACAAAGCCACTCGATCAAAGGATCGAGACGATCCTCATTACTAAGGTCCTAAGTGGAGAGGTGGGTCCCGCCCATTTTGCGGGGTCTGTGGTGATGATTGGACCTTATGCTCTGGGTCTTGACGATGCGTATTACACTCCTGCGAGTAAAAAGTTAGAAATGTATGGGGTGGCGATTCATGCCAATATCATTCAGAGTTTGCTGGATGGGAAGGTTTATACTAGGGCAACTCCACTTGTGGGTATCGCCTTGATTTTTGGGCTTGGGCTGGGCGCATATTTGAGCATGGAACGGGTGCGTGCTAAGTGGTCCATCCTGATTATGATGGGGTTTTTAGGAACCTATCTTGTGGCCCATGTTCTGGTGTTCCAGTCGTTCAAGATTTTACTTCCCTATCTATATCCCGTCTTGACAATAATCGCTTTATATATCTTTTCTGTCGTTTCTCAATACCTTAAAGAGCGGAAAGAGCGCGGACGAGTCACTGGGATCTTCGGTCGCTATGTTTCGAAAGCAGTGGTCCAAGAACTCCTGGCCTCTCAGGAAGAGATTAAAGTAGGTGGGGTTCGCAAAGATATCACCTTGATCTTTGTCGATATCCGTGGCTTTACTCCCCTATCGGAAGCGATGGAACCCGAGGATATTATCAAGATTCTCAATGACTACTTAGACCTCTGTTCGCGAGCGGTGTTTGCTTATGAAGGGACCATCGATAAGTTTATCGGCGACGGTGTGATGTCCATCTTTGGGGCACCGATTGAGCAAGAAGACCACCCAGAAAGAGCGATTCGGGCGGCCCTACAAATGCAACGAGAGTCAGGTAACCTGGCGAAGCGCCTGCAGGAACAATATGGCCGTTCAGTGAGCTTTGGAATAGGGATTAATTCAGGGCCAGCGGTCGTGGGGAATATTGGCTCTCAGGAACGCCTAGATTATACGGCGATTGGGGATACGGTAAATTTAGCGGCTAGGCTGGAGTCAAATGCCAAACCAGGGCAGATCCTGATTAGTAAGGCGACCTATGAACGGGTCAAAGAGAGATTTCAAGTCACTGCTTTAGAGCCTATTAAGGTCAAAGGAAAACAAAGCCTAGTCGAGATTTATCAAGTAGAGGGAGAGTTCGATGAAACTAAAGTATAAATTTCTAACTGCCTCAGTGTTAGTTTTCCTCTTCTTTTTTAGCCAAATGATCATTCTTTCCCCTCAGGAGGTTTCTGCTGCCCAGCCGACGGTCATCCTGAGCGGGGTCAAAGGAGAGGTCATCGTTAAGAAAGGGGGCGGGCTGCGCGAGTTGCCCGCTGTCAATGGAATGGAGCTGGTTCAGGGAGACTGGCTGCGCACGGGTAAAGCGGGAATGGCCAAACTCATCTACCCTGATGGTACAGAGGCAACGCTAGGGTCTAATTCCACTTTAAATATTCAACGCTTAACCACCAGTGATAGGGTGGGGGTCTCTGTGCTTTCAGAAACCGGCAGCTCAGCCTCGTCACAAGGGCAGCAATCTTCCCTGCAATTGTGGGCGGGTAGTGTCTGGAGTAAAGTGAAAAGTCTTGTGAATCTGGATGATGAATATGAAGTGGAGACACCCACGGCAGTAATGGGTGTGCGGGGTACGTTGTATTTGGTCAGTGTTAATCCTGAAAATGGCTCTACTCAGGGGGATGTGATCGATGGGGTGGTAGGAGTCTCGCAAAATATCGAAGCGACGCAGGCTGCCCCGATCCAGCTCGTAACGATGGGTCGGACCCTAAGGTTAGTTTCTTTAAGCGAGCCTTTGCCCAATCAGCAAGTGATCAGCTCTCAGGAATTAATCAAGACTACTCAACCCGAAATCTTAGTGCAATTAATCAATGATATTCTGGAACGGACGAAGGAATTGGTCATACTAACGAAAGAGCAACAGCAGGCCTTCAGCCAAACTGGAAATGTGGAGGATATTAAAAGTGCGGTTGGAACGTCCTATAAATTAGACGAGTTAACTAGTTTTTCTAAGGAGTTTATGGCTAGTCTGGAGACGTCGGACAAGTTAGAAGAGATTAACCAGGTTTTGGTCGAAAATAATCAGTCTCTCGATCAGTTGCGATCAACGACAGAGACTCTGAGAACTGAGACTGAGCAATTAAGGACTGAAGTCGTAGAAACAGCTGAAGAGGCTGGAGTGAGTCAGGAAGAGATTGAGGATATCGGAAATCAGGCTGTAGGTGTACCGCCAAGTGCGGGGTCAGTACCGCCGCCCCCAACTCCGCTTGCGCCACCTCCAACACCACCGCTCCCGCCGGTTACTACACCGGACCCGAGCAATGGGGGAGGCGGTTCGAACAGTGGTGGCAGTAGCAGTAGTAGCGATACGACGGTATTATCCACTAATTATTTAGTAAGTTCAAGTACGATTAGTAATGTGTCTTATGCGACAAGCCGCGCTAGCTTTCTAGCCAACTTGGCGAAAGGTGAGAGCCATCAGAGCTGGGATACCTCGGGAGTACATGATCCAGTGCTGAACAACGATCGAATTGTGATGACCGCACAGAATAACACGCCAATGATCTACACCATTTCCGTGGCTTCAGCTCCCCTGTCGGCATTAGTACCCATATCTCAAGGTCAGCCGATCACATTTACAAATGGGGTAAACCTTGACTTTGGTGATTTAACCATTCCGTCTGGCGCGCAAGTCAGAGCAGAGGATGTATCGTCCTCGGTAGGGGAGAGTATTCCTGAGGGGATGGCCCTGGCCGGTGGAGCCGTTAATTTTACACTCAGTGGAATGGGGACGGGTTTATTAGAAGCGCCTGTTAGTTTAATCATGCCCTTGAATGGAGATGTAGACCCAGCGCAAGTGGGGGTTTATTATCTTAATGGCTCAGCGTGGGACTACCAAGACTCTGCCGTCCGAGATGGAACGGTGGTGGCCCAAGTTAATCACTTCTCCATTTATGCCGTTTTGTCGAGGGAGGATCCTGTTAATCTTCTGAGTCAATCGGTCTCGTCAGATGGTACACAAATCAAATTGTCGTTTGATCAGAGTCTTCATAGTAGTTCTAAACCAGAGACAACTGATTTTTCTATCACTTCGAATGGCACTCGGATCAATGTTCTAAGCGTAGCCGTGGATAATAAATCCCTTTACCTAGACCTTGAGCAACCAATCCGTAAGAATGACCACGTAAAGATCTCCTATAGTGTAGGACCTTACCACATCCGGGATTTAGAAGGAAATAGTGTTCGGGATTTTAGTAATCGCTCAGCTTTAACTGATTTTTTGCCGGGGCCCAGGGTAGTTATGAATAACCCTGGCACGGAGACTGTTCAGGAAATTACGGTGTATTTCTATAATAGTGAACTGAGTGCGGAAACATTATCCCTCCAAGCTGTGGACCAAGTTATCAAAGGGTCACAAATTATTCTTAATCCTACGGCGAATCCTGAGAACCCGATAGGTTTAGGAATATGCGAGATTGCTTGGGGACAAGAAGTTATGCCAACAGTGGAGACAAACGGTGATTTTGGTCAGAGTTTGAGCTTAACACTGTCAGAGCCCTATACCTTCAGCACAGGTGATACTATCGATATCCATTTTGTGCGCGGTGCTGTGAAGAATGCCCTAGGTGAGGTTACCGGGGCTGCAGAAACAGAGCTCGTTATTCCGTCTCCGCCCAGGTTTACTGTTAACCGTGATAATGTAGTTGTTCAGGGTATTGCTGGCGCGGAAGTAAAACTCTATCGATGGGGAGAGGTTACTCAATACGGTGAACCCCTTAGCTTGGATGCCAATGGGCAAGGGAATTTCTCTGACCTGATCGACTTAGACTATTATTTAGTTCAAACCGCAAATAATATTGGAGGTATGCCCAGTGACCGCTTTTTTGCTGGACCATCCTCGCGGGTTATAGCCGGAGTAATCTCATTACCGGAAGGGTCCGTGGCCTTGAGGAATATTCATGTTTATCTTAATACGGAGGGAAATGACTATAACGCTTGGACGAAGGTGAACATTAAAAAAAGTACGTCCTCCACGCCTTATTTTTTAACGCTGCCTGCCAATCAATCTGCTGAAGAGGGTTACCGTGTTTTCTATCATCTCAATTCATTAGAGGGATATTTCCCTGTTGGTTGGTACGCGGGTCCGGATAGAATGACGTTGAATCCCTATTTAGCGACGGAAGTTTACTTTACCAGTGAAGGGAACCATGAGATCGATCTCACACTCATGAAAGAACTAGCAGGCAGTACACCGCCTCTGGAAGAGGATATTGATGTGACTACTAACTTGGATGCTGAGGACAGTGTAACGGTCAGAGGGTTAGCGGTGGGGGATTTATTAAGAATTTATGACGCACCGATAGGCGGTAGTTTATTAGGAGAAGCGACTGTGAATGAAGCTGAAAACTCGACCACAGTGTCTGGCCTCAACTTGGGCTATGACGCTGGGAGTATTTGGGTCACAGTAACGAATCTTGGGCTAGGGGAAAGTAGCCTTATTCAAAAAGATTTCGCGGCAGAATTGTTACTTTCGGCAGCCGTTACTCCGATCACGACAAACGGGGCGATCAGTAGGGTTAGGGTGACCATCAAGAGTTCTGCGAGTGACCACTTTGTTGTGATTATTACGGATCAAGGGATAGATACTCCAGATGTTGGAGACCCTGTCCCTACCTGGCAGCGAGGAGACTTCCCTAGCTCTTCCGACTTCGACTTAAAGAAAAACAAAAAAGCCCCTAGATTAAGGGCTCGGTGCAGTGCAATGATTTGATGTTGAGATTATAGATTACTTATGTTAAGTAGTCAGAGCGAAATAAGCAATCACAATTATGCAGATTACTGCCGAAGCTGCAATTATCAAAATCTCTTGGCGAGTTGGTAAATGAAACGGGGATTCTTTATATTGCTTCCATGGCATACAATTTCACTCCTAACATATTTTGGTACTATTAATGCTATTCGGGCACTGACATGCTTATTCCTTCTTGAACCAGCATGAAAGCTTTGCTAAATTAGAGCTTATAATTCTAAATTTCAACAAAAAAAGACTCAAATCCGTTCTCTAAAAGGTTATGATCACAGAATTCGTTCTTTTGTAACTATTCATGAAAAGATATTCCCAAATTAGAGTTAAAGTAGGATGAAAAACATAACTCTGCGATCTTAGCCATTTAGATTTTTAAAAGGTTGACAAATGAAGTGGTCAAATGCTAAAATAATTAAATGTGGTGACTTCTCACCGCAACCGCTCGAATCAGGTATTAACGGGTTTTTTAGCTTTAAGAAACCGACCTGCAATGGCGAGTCTAGGGCATGGGAGGTGTATTTATATGTATGCAGTGATTGAAACTGGTGGTAAGCAATTTCGCGTTCAAGAGGGCGACGTACTTTACGTTGAGAAATTGGATGCTAACGTCGGAGATGCCGTAACGATTGATAAGGTTCTCCTCGTGGAAAAAGACGGAGCAGTTAATGTCGGAACCCCTGTTGTGGCGGGTGCTACAGCAGTGCTGAAAGTAGTGGAGCACGGTAAAGGGGAGAAGATTATTGTCTTCAAATTCAAGTCCAAGAAAAACTATCGTCGCAAGCAAGGACATCGTCAACCCTACACAAAAGTGGTTGTCGAGGCACTCCAAGCGTAAGCGCCAAGATGGCATTCGCTTCATAGTATGGGCGGATGAGCAAGGGCGAATTCGTGAATTTGAATTGTCTGGACATGCTGGGTTTGCCGAAGAGGGTCAGGACATAGTCTGTGCGGGGGTTTCTGCACTGAGTATTGCGGCTGTCAATGGGTTGGAGCATTTCTTATCGGTGGTCCCTAAAGCTCAGGAGGCTGATGGACATCTCTCCTGTCGGCTGGAGGGGATTTCTGAGCAAGACTTGGAGAAGGCCCAGTGGATTTTGCAAACGATGGCGTTAGGTATTGAAAAAATACGAACGACTTATAGTCAAAACTATATAATTATTGATCGAAGGAGGTGGACTCCATGCTAAAAATGAATCTTCAACTGTTCGCCCATAAAAAAGGGGTAGGTAGCTCACGAAATGGTCGTGATAGTAACGCTCAACGTCTGGGTGTGAAACGCGGCGATGGTCAATTCGTCAAAGCTGGTACGATTATTGTGCGTCAACGTGGAACGAAGTTTCATCCCGCTAAAAACTGTGGTCTGGGTAAAGATGACACCTTATTTGCTTTGATTGACGGCTACGTCAAGTTCGAGCATAAAGATCGCTTGCACAAACAAGTTAGTATTTATGCAGAACGTGCAAAAACCCCGATAGCTATCGCCCTATAAGCTGTTTCTTATTGACCCCTGGGTTTTCCCAGGGGTTTTATTCGTATATACAACTATCGATCAAACTGATTTGCAGAATTTAAGTGAGGGGGAAGGGTAACGATGTCAGAGGTTGAAGAAACTTTGTTGTCAGAGATGTTACAATGGTATCGCCTTCAGAGGCATGACTATCTAAATCACTGGCAGGTGATTATGGGCAATTTACAGCTCAACCATCCGGAGGAGGCTCTTCAGTATATGCGGGATACGGTCACCGGGTCGCAGGAAGAGCAAAAGATAGGGCATCTGGCCGAACCCCACTTAGCTGCAATCATGCTGGGTTTATTAATTCGTCTGAGTCAGAACAGGATTACTGTGACGATCGATTTTCCCGAGGAGATGAAACAGAACGAGTTTTGGCAAGATCATTGGCAAAAGGAATATGTAGAGCAGTTATACGGGTACACTAAAGAATGCATGGAAGCTTCTTTGCGGTCTAAGTCGTTGAAAGACTTGCAAGCTGAGCTGTATTTATTCGATGAGCCGGGTGGTTTCTCTTGCCAGTTTATCTTATCGGACGAGGAGACGGTCCTTTACGATAAAATGGTGCCGTTTAACGGGCTTTGAAATAAGTAATCCGTTGAATGTGGTAAGGGAAAGGCTAGATTAATCTAAATAGGCTAAAGTGAGTTAGAGTAAGTAGAGTAAGTAGAGTAAGCTAAGCTAAGCGGTAAGAGTTAACTTGATTAAGGAGATTTTAGGTATGTTTTACGATCAGGCAAAGATTTATGTTAAAGCTGGAGATGGCGGAGCGGGTGCTGTTGCCTTTCGCCGTGAGAAATATGTTCCGGAGGGCGGACCGAGTGGTGGAGACGGTGGTCGTGGGGGAAATGTAGTTTTCATAGGGGATGAGGGTTTAAGGACTCTTGTGGACTTTCGCTATAAACGCCATTATAAAGGGGATCGCGGTGATCATGGACAAGCCAAGAATATGAGCGGCAGGGGCGGAGAAGATATTATTCTGCGTATTCCCGTCGGAACTGTGGTCCTCGATGATAGTACAGGAGAGCCTATAGCCGATATTATTGAACATGACCAGCGTGTTGTAGTCGCAGCAGGTGGACGAGGTGGACGGGGTAATGCTCGGTTTATGAGTAATACTAATAAAGCGCCTACTTTGGCGGAAAATGGTGAACCGGGTGAGGAACGCTGGCTGCGTTTAGAGTTGAAGCTTTTGGCTGATGTAGGGTTGGTCGGGTTTCCAAATGTGGGAAAATCCACGATGATTTCCAAAGTGTCTGCGGCAAAACCCAAAATTGCCGATTATCATTTTACCACCCTGATACCTAATTTGGGGGTGGTCGATATCGAGGATGGGGAAAGCTTTGTGATGGCAGATATTCCAGGCTTGATTGAGGGTGCTCATTCGGGAGCGGGCTTGGGACATGAGTTCTTACGTCACACCGAGCGAACTCGCTTGATTCTGCATGTCTTAGATATTTCTGGGTCAGAGGAACGGGATCCCTTGGAGGATTTCCGGATTATTGAAGAAGAACTTCGGCTTTATAGTCCGGAGCTTGCTCTGCGACCGGTGATTATTGTGGCTAATAAAATGGATATCCCGGGTTCTGAGGAAAACTTGCAGCGTTTAAAAGAAGCCGTGGATGGTCGTAACGAAATCTTTTCAGTTTCGGCTGCGAAAGGGGAAGGCTTGCAAGCACTAATTTATCGTATTGCCCAGATCCTGCCGGATATCCCGGTTCCTGAGATTGTCAGCCTTCCGGTTGATCATCGTGTTACGAAAGCAGAATCAGATCCGCGCTTTGAGATCTTAAAGGAAGAGGATCTGTTTATCGTGGTCGGTAAAGAAATCGAGAGGCATGCTAAGATGACCTTGTTTGATCGAGAAGAGAGTGTCTATCGTTTCCAAAATATTATCAAGGCTATGGGAATTGACGATGCTTTAAATGCGGCAGGGATCAAAGAAGGGGACAAAGTGGAGATTGCGGGCTATAAATTTGATTGGGTCTAAGGGCCAGGTTCCTATGAGCTGGACGGATGGTTGTTAAGGGGGGAGCGCGGTGAAGAAGCAGCTTTGGTTAGGAATACTAACTGGATTCTTGATTCTGGCCTTAGCCCTTGGCGGATGGTGGATTTGGGGAACCCCTCAGGGTCCACTGAAGGTCAAAGCTGGAGCTGTAGCACCTATCTCGATGCAAGAAGACGTCTATGCGACGGGCAGCCTTGTTCCGGTGTCTCGTCAAGAGGTGCGTGTCCTAACGCCCGGGCGTGTTACGAGTGTGGCGGTGAAAGTAGGGGATTCCGTTCAACTGGGACAAACCCTGGTCACACTTGATACAACCCTTGTCGATGCCCAAGTAGCCCAAGCAAAGGCGAACGTTGAGGCCGCCCAAACGGGTGTCAATGTGGCGCAAGCTAATTTGGCGGATTTGAAGAAAGCTCAAAGTGTTAGTGCTGATGCTAGTGCTAGTGCTAGTGCTAGTGCTAGTGCTAGTGCTAGTGCTAGTGCCAATGCCAATGCTAGTGTTAGTGCTGATGCAGATGCAGATGTAAGTGCGGTCACTGTAGCCGGTCTCTTAGCCGATGCTTATGGAAACGGTATCGCTGGTGGTTTAGGTGATTCTGCCGGAACTGACAGTATCGGTGGAACTGCAAATGGTACTGGCGCTGGTGATTTACATAATAGTGGGATCTCAGTAAGTCCCGGCGTTGTTAAGCAAGCTGAGGGAGTACTATCCCAAAGTAAAGCGGCATTAAAGCAGGCGCAAGAGATGCTTAAAGTGGCTCAGGCGCAACAGGGGCAAATGATCCATAAAGCGATGATCCCTGGTACTGTCCTGGAGGTTAATGCTGAGGATGGAAATCTCTCGCCTGTGCAGGTCCCGCTGGTGGTTGTGGCCGATCTAACTCAGATGAACGTCGAGGCGCAACTGAATGAGGTCGATGCGGGAAAGGTGCAAATGGACGGGAAAGTGGCGATGACCAGTAAGGTGCTGGGAGATACGACGGTTCAAGGCAGAATTGTCGGGATCGCTCCGGCGGCGGTGACTAAGCCCAGCCTCCAAGGAAATGCTTCCCCGACGGTAGGGATAAAAATCCGGTTAGATCAAGTGCCAGCCGGATTGAAGCCAGGATTTACAGTGAGCATTCAAATAATTGTGGCGACCAAAGCGGGGATTTTGGCGGTTCCTCAAGAGGCCCTTTTTCAAGAAGGAAACAAGAACTATGTCTATCGGATTCAAGAGGGTCGCCTGCGTAAGACCGAGGTGAAGCTGGGAATCGGGAACGATACCCATCAGGAAATTTCCTCTGGTTTAAACGCCGGGGACCAAGTGGTCCTGAATCCCTCTAAGGAATTATCGGAAGGAATGACGGTAGCGCCTGAAGTAGGGAGTGGGGGAGCATGAGTCTCCTAGAAGGATTACGAGGGGCTCTCTTTAGTTTGCGGACTAATAAATTACGGACCGGCTTGACAATGCTGGGGATTATCATCGGAATTGCTGCAGTCATCGCTGTGGTCACCATCGGGCTGGGTGGTAAAGCAGCCATCATGCAGGAGATGGAGAAAAGCGGAGTTAACCTGTTCGTCTTGTACACGAAATCTGTCGGACAAACCGGACAAGCCGAAGCAAACCGCTTAACCCTTGCGGATGGAGAGAGTTTGAAACGGGCTCTGCCGCAAATTAAAAGCTTGCTGCCGGCCAGCATTGAGTATACTGCCGTAGAGGTGAGTCAAAAGCGTTCTTCCGCTATGCTCGTCGGAACAACCCCGGAGTTTGCAGATTTGAGGCGTCGAGATATTGCGAAGGGTCGCTTTTTCTCAGAAGAAGAGTTTTCCGCGGACCGTCGCGTAGTGGTGATCGACCAGACCTTAGCCGACAATTTAATAGGGGCTGGGAATCCTTTGGGGCAGCAGGTCATGATTCATAATGTCCCTTGCCGGGTGATTGGGGTTTTGGCTAAGGATCAATCAGCCTTTGCGCAATTTAATGTGGGTCCGCAGAATGCTTATGCCTATATGCCTTGGGGGACCTGGTCGGATATTTTCCAATCTCAAAGGGTGGATCAGCTAGAAGGTGCGACCTATCGGGAAACGGATTTGGAAAGCGTGATTGCCAATGTTAAGTGGATTTTGAATGTACGTCATGGGACCACTAATCAGTATGAGGCCTTTAATGTCCAACAATTGGTTCAATCGGCCAATAAGATCATGCGCATTCTGACAAGCTTTATCGGTCTCGTCGCTGGAATCTCCCTTTTGGTGGGGGGGATCGGCATTATGAATATTATGTTAGTTTCAGTAACAGAACGCACTCGTGAAATTGGCTTGCGCAAAGCGGTAGGAGCTAAGGAACGGGATATTCTGACCCAATTCTTATTAGAAGCCATCGTCTTATCCTTGATCGGAGGAATCGTGGGCATCGCTCTAGGGATAGGGAGTGCGCTGACGGTAGCCTATCTTTTGCACTGGCCGCCGCTTTTCTCAGGCTGGGCGATTCTAGCGGCCGTGTCCTTTTCCGTCGGAGTGGGACTGTTCTTTGGATTTTATCCAGCATTAAAGGCGGCTAAGCTCGAACCCATGGCCGCTTTGAGATATGAGTGAGTAATGCAAGTTGTGCAAGTTGGGGACGGTTCTTGACTTGCATTAATGCAAGCAAGACCGCCCCCATGTTCCAAGGACCGATGGTCGCTTTGAGATATGAGTTAAGTAACGTAAAAATTAGATACGTGTGAGTCAATGAGATATGTGATGAGAAACGAGATATGAATAATGGGTAATGAGTAATATTTAGGGGGAGATTATTCGTGTTAACAGGTAAACAAAAACGTTATTTAAGAGCTATGGGCAATGAAATGGATCCGATCTTGCAAGTGGGTAAGGGCGGAATCGCAGAAAATGTGGTCACCCAAACGAACGAAACCTTGGAGGCTAGAGAACTCATCAAAGGCCGTGTCTTGCAAAACTGTATGGAGGAGCCAAAAGCCGTGGCTGCAGAACTAGCTGAGCAGACAGGGTCCGAACTCGTGCAAGTTATCGGGCGGAATTTTCTACTCTTCAGACAATCTAAAGACAAGCCGTTCATAGTTCTACCCAAGTAAGTGTAATAGTGTAATAGTGTAAGTAGGGGACGGTTCGTGCATTTACTTGCACAACTTATATCAGAACTAAAAATACAATCAAGGACCTCTCTTATCAGGGGTCTTTTCTAGTACATTCAGACCTCCATGCCGCTGCCCGGAACCATTGATGAATGCAAATAGGCTATTTCCAAGGTAGATGTATTCACAATTATTTTTGCTAAACCCTGAACCTTATATTTGCAAAGCAGAAAAGACCTCACGTTGAGGTCTTTTCTGCATGCTTATTAGGCTCTTTCTCAAAGACGATGCTTTGTTACACAAATTGGTAGTTATCTTTCTTGCAAATCCTTGATATGACTGTATTGTGTTTTTCAAGTTTCGTTCAAATCATCTTATTTGAGAAAGAGCCGCTTATTATTCAAGAAATTTAAAAATAGCCTTATATTAAAAGATCGCGTGGTCTATAAAATTCACAGTCTAACTTTCTAAAATCCTTATTGTTCCAGGTCAAGATTGGTAGTTCCAAAATCCTTGATTTCTCGGCTAGTATACGTCTACAAAATCTATGTTTACGTCTCGAAACCGAGCTAAGACATGTTGCATCAGAATTTCTTCTTCGAGTTCAACACCGTCAGATTCAACAAAATTCTCAAATACTTGTATAATAGCATTTTTTTCAAATTTATATAATTTACGTAAGACCCAATAGGCTTCGATAAGGACAAGTGACAAAATATAGAACTTCGTGTCACCTTGTTCAATAAGTCGTACCAATTGTTCGGCTTGAACTTCGTCGTCTTTAACGAATAGACGAATGAGAATGTTGGTGTCGGCGATCATCGGTTTACTCATTTTCCGACTCATTTAACTGGCTGACAATTGCTTTCGCGCGTTCAATTCTTGCTAATTCAATAGCTTCGTCTACATCTATGGGGAACGTAGGTTTTAATGCTCCCATGACCCCTCGAATTGATTTTTTGGTTTTAGGCTGAACTTCAATAATTCTGTCGCTTTCATCTAAGACAAAAGCTAATCTATCTCCCTCTTTAATGTTTAAAAGAGTTCTTAGTTCAACCGGAATAGTTAACTGTCCCTTGCTAGTTAACTTTCCAGAGAGAAGTTGCTTTCCCATAATAAATGTCTCCCCTCCAAAAGTATTACCTATATTATAAGTAATACTTTTTAATAAGTCAAGTTTTACCATTTGTTATATAAAGCACAGTGCCTAAACCTGAAAGTGGCAATATCCTCGCAATTTAGATAAATGAATAAAAAAAAATCCACGTCCAGATAGACTTTAAACTATAGTTTTTTGGTATAATTCAAAGTATAGTCCAATTCTCTGGATACATTTACCTTTAGTTCAAACATAACTCTACCCAATTCGTTGATTTTGCTCAATTTAGGGAGGGGAGTTTTAGGATGCCGATTACTCAGTTTGCTAGTCCATTATCGGTTAGCGAGGGGCTTGAGTTAGTTTCTCGAATTGATGAAGAAGTTGTTTACATAAATGGGGGCACGGATCTAGTGATCCAGATGCAGAGCGGGAAGCTGCAACCTGCTTGGCTCATAGACCTTTCTCAGATTTCAGAATTGAAGTTTATTAAGCAAGATGAGGGCAGGATAAAAATCGGAAGTGGAACAACCTTCAGTCAAATCGGTGAGAGCAGCCTCATTAGGGAGAAGGCTAGGTGTCTGAGTCAGGCGGCGTCGCAGGTCGGGTCCACGCAAATCCGTAACCGGGCAACTCTCGGTGGAAATATCGCCAATGCTTCACCTGCTGGAGACAGTCTGCCTACGTTATTAGCACTTGAGGCTTGGGTCAGGATACAGGGACCACGGGGGTCTAGGAGGGTATCTTTTGCTGAGTTTCAGGCAGGAAACGGCTCAGGGCTGAAGGAAAAGGAATTAATAACTGAGATCGATTTCCCAGTGTGGGAACCTAAAGAGAAGACACAGGTTATAAGCGCCTTCAAAAAATTAGGCACTCGGACTGCTGTAACGATTGCTCGTCTGAATATTGCAGCATGGCTGGAAGTGGATTCGGAAAATGAAACGATCCATCATTCAAGATGGGCTGTGGGAGCTTTAGGGCGGACTCCCTTTCGTTTAGAGGACTTGGAGCGGGAATTGCACGGCAAGAGGGCTATTCCAGCGCTGGCTCGGGAGATTGCAGATCGACTGACAGAGGTTGTTGACCGGGCAATCCCTGGACGGGCTTCACAGGAGTATAAACGTCAGGCTATTCGCGGTCTCGCGTATGATCTACTCAATGACTTGTTTCCAAGGTCAGAACAGATCATACAGAATTGGTAATCGAGCGCTCTAACGTAGTGCCAATCTGAGATACTAGTGAATTGATTGAGATATGGGCGTATTAATGCAACTGCGAACATAGTGATCACCTGATCCTGTATTCATGAGTCATATCATTGATTCTTAGGGTTGTCAAAGAGGAGATTAGCTAAATTCGAGAATTAACACGATAAGTTTAAAATAGTATGAGATTTAACTGGGAGGTTAAGAGATGCCTGATGATGAGATAATGATTCCAGTATTTAGGCAGCTCTTTAATTCGATCGAAGAAGGGGTTATTGTTACTGACCGCAATGGCAAAATCATCTTCTATAATACTGAGATGGCTAAATTAGAAGAGTTAGCAACTGAAAATGTCATCGGAAAGAATTTAGCCGAAGTCTATGATGCGGTGACTCTGGAAAGTAGTGAACACCTAAGTGTTGTTCTAAGCGGAGAACCTGTTCTGGAAAAGCATAAAACCTATTTCACCAATCAAGGGAAAGAAGTCAATATTATTGCCAGTACGTTTCCTGTCATAGAAAATCATGAGGTTATAGCGGTCTATTCGGTGTGTAAAAACATTACCAAGTATAAAGAACTCTTGACCAAGACGATGCAATTACAGGATCAAATCGCTCTTGAAGGGCAAGATCAGCGTGGTAATAACGGAACTCGCTATACCTTTGATTCGATTGTCTCTGCCAGCTCTGCCATGCAGAGTCTGATTGCGTCCGCCAAGAAGGCAGCTGTGGCCGACGGGTTTATCTTAGTCTTCGGAGAAACTGGAACAGGTAAGGAATTACTGGTTCAAGCAATTCATAATTACAGTGCTCGCAAGAAGGAGCCTTTCGTGGCGATTAACTGTGCCGCGATTCCGGAAACGTTGCTGGAGAGCATTCTCTTTGGGACAACCAAGGGGGCTTTTACAGGGGCGGTGGAATCGAAAGGTCTGTTTCAACAAGCTGGGAACGGGACCTTGTTCTTAGATGAACTTAATTCTATGAGTAATGCCCTCCAGGCTAAGCTTTTGCGCGTTGTGCAAGAGAAAATGGTGAGGCGGGTCGGCGGGACCACAGAGATTCCCATTCACTGCCGAGTGATCAGTTCTACCAATATTGATCCTTGGGAATCCATCAACAACGGCAGTTTGCGCAAAGACCTTTTTTATCGGTTAGCGGTTATGACTCTCTTTCTTCCCCCTTTGAAAGATCGCCAGGAAGATATCGAGGCGTTAATGAATTATTTTTTAAACCGCTATCAGAACATATATGGCTTGGGCGGGGTCGTGATGGGTGAGGAGTTAAAGAATGTTTTCTTAAATTATTTGTGGCCAGGGAATGTTCGAGAATTAGAACATATTCTAGAAAGTGCTATGAACATGCTTGATGGTCGCAAAGTCATTACTATTGACCATCTGCCCCATTATCTAAGGGCAAAGTTCCTCAGTCAAGTGGGGACGTCTACTGAATTCTATCGAAAAGAATCTAGTAGCTTGGCTCATGCTTTACGTGAGGTAGAGAAGCAAGTCCTCACAGAAGCGCTAGCAAACCATGGGGGTAATATCACCAAAGCAGCTGATTCCATCGGAATTGCCCGGCAGAATCTCCAATACCGGATGAAAAAATTAGGGATGCAAAATTCTTAGGCAGGCAACAAAGTTTTGCACGTAACCTTAACGATCCCTGTAAGCGGGTTTAGAGGATTTATCTAAGCAAATAAATTTTGCGTCCAGGTTATCAGGAAGGACAAAAGGGCAGATGACACAATTATCTGAAATTAGGCACCATTCTTGCAACAAGTATTAGGTTTACTCTATAAAATATGGAACTCTTCGCCTGGAAAAAACGAAAGAATGTGGGGTGATGGCGATTGGCTTTTACGGATTTTATTAATTTTCTGATGAAGAATACTAAAACGATTATAGAGTATTCTGAGAATCATTTTACGCTGGTCTTGTTGGCAGTGGGGATTTCCTTGGCGATCTGGGTACCTGTCGGGTTGTTGTTGACGAAAAGCGATAAATGGGCGGCGAGAGTCTTGGCTTTGGCGAACACGATATTCTGTATTCCAAGTTTGTCCATGTTTGCTATTTTAGTAACAATCCCAATGTTTGGCTTAGGTCGAAAGTCTGCTTTGCTGGCGTTAGTGCTTTATGCCATGATGCCTTTGATTCGTAGCGTCTATGACGGAGTTAAAAACGTCGATCGCAATGTGATCGAAGCGGCTAAAGGGATGGGTATGAGTACGAGAAGGATTCTCGTCGAAATTCTTGTGCCACTAGGTATGCCAATCATTTTTGCGGGGTTTCGAGTTACTGTGGTCATGACGACCGGCATTGCAGCGATTGCTACCTATATTGGAGAACGTAATTTAGGACGATTTATCCAGGAAGGTCTTGTACGTTCTAATACGCCTATGATGATCACAGGAGCCTTGATCATCTCGGTGATTGCCATCGGTTTAGATACTATCCTTGGCCTGATTGAGAAAAGGATTGTTCCTAAAGGATTAAGAATTAGTCGCTAACTCCTCATCAACAGAGAAAAGTCTATCTGAGGACAGGAGAACGTTTGCAGAGGAGGATTCAAAATTGATTGAACTAAAGCAAATTACGAAACAGTACCCAGGTCAAGCAATGCCAGCAGTCGACCAATTATCTCTTTCTATTCCTAAAGGGGAGATATGTGTCTTAGTCGGACCCTCAGGCTGCGGGAAGAGTACTATTTTGCGTATGATTAATCGAATGATCGAGCCTACGTCCGGGGTAGTCAATATTAACGGAGAAGATGTAACGCACACCGACTCAGACCAACTGAGGATGGGGATTGGCTATGTCATTCAACAGATTGGCCTACTGCCGCACCGAACGATTGCCGAGAACATTGCCATCGTGCCCCGCTTATATAAATGGCCGAAAGAGAAGATCAAGCAACGTGTTGATGAGCTGATCGTTATGATGGGGCTCGACTTAGAAAAGACAAGGGGAAAGTATCCGTCTCAGCTTAGTGGGGGGCAAATGCAGAGAGTTGGAGTCGCCAGGGCCATGGCTGTTGATCCTCCGATTATGCTGATGGATGAGCCCTTTGGAGCGGTTGACCCGATAGCACGGACGCATTTGCAGGATGAATTTCTTCGTTTACAGAAAGAGATTAAGAAGACTATTGTCTTTGTCACCCATGATATTAACGAAGCTATTAAAATGGGAGATAGCATTGCTATTTTTAATGCTGGAAAATTAGTTCAATTTGGGACTCCGGAAGAGATCTTAACCAATCCGGTCAATGAGTTTGTCGAGGACTTCATCGGTCGCGATCGGGTTGTTAAAAAGTTGAATTTGTATCTCGCGGAAGATGCCATGCAACCTATTGGGTGTGTGTTAAGGGGAAATGAATGGCAGAATGCAGCCCAGAAAATGAAGGACGCAGGGGTAGAGGTGGCTTTCCTTTTAAATGAAGCGGGTAAGGTTTGGGGACATATCACGTCTTCGGATCTTCGTGAGTTTGGAAGTGATATGGAGGGGTTAAGGAAACAAGTTCTGAGGACGCAAAAAGCCTTTGTCCAAACGACAACTCCTTTCCCGGATGCCCTCTCTTTATTGCTGGAATATGATGCGGATTACCTCGGAATTCTGAAGGATAAAGAACTATGTGGGATGCTCTCTTTCAAAGGCATTAGGAAGCATGTTTACAGGAAAGAGGGTGAGTAAATGAATTGGGAGCATTTCAGGTATGCTCTTTTCGAGAAGGCCCCAGAGGCTTTGTGGGAGCATTCCATGATCGTTCTGATTACCATAACTCTTGCCATCCTGATTTCCATACCGCTTGGAGTCTTCTTAAGCCGTCCAAAATATAAAAGGTTCGGTCTTGTTACCCTTAATGTTCTTAACCTGTTACAAGCTGTTCCAGGGATTGCTGTGATTGCCTTGGCTTTACCGATTCTCGGTTTGGGAATGAAACCTGCCATAGTCGCGCTTTTAGTCCAAAGTTTGTTGCCCATCGTTAGAAATACGATTGCTGGTTTAATGGGAGTTAGTTCGGATGTGAAGGAAGCTGCTTGCGGCATGGGGATGTCCCAACGAAGAATTCTTATAGAAGTGGAGATTCCCTTGGCCATACCGATTATTCTTAGCGGTATCCGGACCGCGACTGTTTATGTCGTGAGTATAGGTACACTGGCCGCTCTGATTGGGGCTGGCGGTTTGGGCAATCTCATTATGGGCGGCTTGGCTCTCTTCCGGCCTGAATACTTGCTGGTTGGGGCAGGGCTCGGGGCGCTGATGGCTATCTCCTTGGATCGGATGATTAATTACTTAGAGTTTAGGATTACTCCGCCTGGGATGCGGGTTGAGTAGGGAGGAATTGTTTTAGCCCGTTCGCACATCCTTCGCCGGTAGGTATACTTTGGGGATCGCGGCTTCGGCGATACTCTCCACTGGAGACTATCGT
>LADV01000326.1 GCA_000961805.1 Peptococcaceae bacterium BRH_c23
CCGAATATGCCGAAGGAAGGTTGTCCTTTTTGTCCGGGTTCGGGTAAGGTACCTGAAGATTATGATGTTCTTAAATACGATAACGATTTTCCTGCACTTATGTCTGACCCACCCGAGGCTGATTCTGTAGGGTCTTCCTTATATAAAACTGCGAAAGCGCATGGAAAATGCGAGGTAATCCTCTATTCCCCTAATCATACCACGACACTTCCAGAGCTTTCTATCGAGCATCTGGAAAAATTAATTGATTTGTGGACGGAACGGTTTGTGGCCCTGAGTCAGGAGCCAAACCATGAATATATTATGATTTTCGAGAATCGAGGGGAAGAGTGCGGTGTAACGATGCCTCATCCGCATGGTCAGATTTATGCTTATTCTTGGATTCCTTTGAAAATCCGCACGGAACTCGAGAATTGCCATACCTATTACACCTCACACGGATCGTGTCTAATTTGTGATATGAATCGAGCAGAATTAGAGTTTCAGAAGCGTGTAATTCATGAAAATGAGCATTTTTTAGCGTATATTCCGTTCTTTACGGATTACCCATACGGGTTATTTATTGTTAGTAAAAACCATAAGACGGCCTTAAGTGATTTCACTCGGGAGGAAAAACGTAGTTTAGCTCTCATGCTAAAGTGTATGACGGGTGCCATGGATACTTTATTCAATAGGTTGTTCCCCTATATGATGGTCATTCATCAACGCCCGGTTCATGGACAGTCTGCAAAGGATTATTATCACTTTCATATTGAATTTTACACACCCTTGAGAGATGAAGGTAAACTAAAATACTATGCTTCTTCTGAAATGGGTGCTTGGGCGCCTGCTAACCCGCAAGCTGTGGAAGAGACGTCCGAATATTTGCGCAAGGCGTTTCAAGATTATCTCGATAAAGAAGGGCGGACCAACGAATGCCTGGACTGAACATACTGAGACAGACCTTTACAAAAGTCTTTGGCTATGGCGATAGCGGAGAGGAACTGCGAGTTTTCTTTGCCCCAGGTCGAGTAAATTTAATTGGAGAACATACTGATTTCACGGGAGGGTATGTGTTGCCTGCGGCGTTAACATACGGAACCTGGGCGGTTGTTCGTCCTCGCAAGGATCGAAGGTTTCGTCTTGCTTCGACAAGCTTTCCTGGAAAGGTAGAGATCGACGCGGATAAGGTTATATACCAGCAGGCTGACGGATGGGCAAATTATCCCAAAGGGGTCTTCAGTGAATTCAATCAATTGGGTCTGCGCTTATCAGGCTGCGATATTCTGTACGATGGGAATATCCCCAAAGGGGCTGGATTGTCCTCGTCCGCTTCTATAGAAATGGTGACTGCAATTGCTCTTAAACACATCGAATCTCTCGATTACTCATTAATTGACCTTGCGCAACTGGCTCAGCGCGCCGAAAATCAATTTGTCGGGCTTAATTGTGGGATTATGGATCAGTTTGCTTCGGGGATGGGACAGGCGGGGAACGCTGTGCTCTTGAAATGTGACACCTTGGATTATCGCTATGTTCCGCTGGTCTTGGGAGACTATCAACTTGTCATCACCAACTCAAATAAACAGCGAAGTTTGACAGAATCAAAGTATAATCAAAGAAGGCAAGAGTGCGAGGAAGGGGTTAATATTGTCCAGAAAAACCTTCCTGGGGTTGTTAGTTTGGGTAATCTCTCGCTTGATCAATGGCAAGAGGTACAGAAGTATGTAACGGTGCCAGAGATTTATAAACGCTTAGACCACGTGATCCATGAAAACGAACGTACTCTAGCTTCAACCTTCGCTTTAGAAGCAGGGAATATCCAGGATTTTGGTCAGTATATGATAAAGTCTCACGAGTCTCTGCGTGATCTCTTCGAAGTGACAGGTCCGGAACTAGACACACTTTTTGTTGAGGCACGTCAGGTCGACGGATGCCTGGGCACGAGAATGACAGGAGCTGGTTTTGGCGGGTGTACCGTGAGTTTGGTTCATAAAGAGGCTGTCAAGGATTTTCAAACGCAGGTGACGATAGGATATAGGGGCAAGACTGGGCTGACCCCGACATTTTATCATTGCGATAGTGGGGATGGAGCCCGTGAACTAAACAGCTAAGAACTGGCAGCGGCATCAGCGGGAAGGGTTTGATAATTAATGACTACAAAAGGAAAAATCCAGAGAATCAGGAATTTACTAAGAGAGAAGTCTTTAGACGGAGTCCTTCTCCGTAAACGTCGGAGCTTTTCATGGCTGACGAACGGACGGGTAAACTATATCTTTTCCTCGACAGAGCTAGGAGTAGCGGATTTGTTAGTCTTTGAGGACAAGGTTTGCTGCATCACGACTAAAATGGAGTTTGCCCGCATACAGGAAGAGGAACTGTCTGATCTGGAAATTGAGTGGATCACGCCAGAGTGGTTTGAGGGACATCAAGTGGCGATTGACAACTTATGCCAAGGGAAAAAGATGGGGACGGATATGTGCCCAGAAACGGTTCCTCTTACAGCAGGAATAGACCTGAGCAAGGAATTAGCGGAGCTGTCCTATGTCTTAAGTCTTGAAGAAATTGATCACTATCGATGGTTGTCACAAAACGTTGCTAGAGCTTTGGAAATGACGTGCCGACAGATTGGACCAGGAATGTCAGAATTCGAGATTCAAGCGCTTCTAACCTCGAAAGTAGTAAGTCTAGGAATCCAACCGCAAGTACTTCTGGTGGCAACGGATCAGAGAATTTATAAGTATCGTCATCCCATTCCTACGGAGAAAAAGCTGGAGAATTATGCGATGCTTGTCCTTTGTGGTGAAAAATGGGGCTTAGTCGCTAGTGCAACTCGCTTTGTTCATTTTGGACCAATCTCGGAGGAACTACAGCAGAATAAACGAAAATTGTTAGAAATTGATCTAGCGTTTAATCTGGCGACTCGGCCAGGAGTCCCGATCAAGGATGTTTTTCGGCAAGGTATTGAAGTGTATAGAAAAATGGGCTATGAAGAGGATTGGCGTTCCCTTCATCAAGGCGGTCCGACAGGGTATGCTTCACGTGAATTTTTGGCTAATTTGAATAGTGAGGGCGTGGTTCAGGATCATCAAGCCTTTGCTTGGAACCCATCCCTCAAAGGAATAAAATCAGAAGATACAATTTTGGTTACCGAGAATGGGCCGGAATTTTTAACATACACAGGGGAATGGGAGTATATGCGGATGGAGAAAAACGGCCAAATTTACCTCCGCCCAGATATCCTGATTCGATAATGGAATATCACAATTGGCACAAAAAAGGGAGTGAAAGCGTGGGTGAACCAATTTCAGTCGGGAGTTTTCAGGGCATGAAATCTCTGAATAAATCGGCAATTCTCAATGTCGTCAGGCAGCATGGCCTTATTTCGAGAGCTGAGATAGCAAAATTGACAAAGCTAACTCCCCCTACAGTTACGAATCTTGTTGGGGAATTAATTGACACAAAATTGGTGGTAGAAACCGATCTGGGTGAGTCTACGGGTGGAAGAAAACCGATTATGCTCAGAATTAACTCCTCCGCTTTCCATGTGGTTGGCGTTTATGCTGGGCCGAAGAAAGTTAAGGCAGTGGCGGCCACCTTGGATGGAAATGTGATCACCCAAGTAGAAGCGAGGTATGTAGAAAATCCGACGTGTGAACAGTTCTTGGCAACCCTGGCAGACGTCATCGAAAAGGTTATCGAGAGAGCGAACCCCAAAATGGAGTCTATTCTAGGAATTGGCGTGGGTATGCATGGCCTTGTCGACTCCGAACAAGGAGTTTCGATTTTTGCTCCTCATCTTAATTTTCGTAACATCGCCATCAAAGCGTACCTAGAACATAAATTTGATTTGCCCGTTGAAGTGGAAAATGATATTCGAGCTCAGGCCATCGGAGAAAGTTGGTTTGGTCAAGGGAAGTGCGTTCCTAATTTTATCTTGTTCCGGGTTGGAACAGGCGTAGGGGCAGGTATTATTTTAGATCATCAGTTGTATCGTGGAACCTCATTCACTGCAGGTGAAATAGGGCATACAATCATTGATATCAATGGACCAAAATGCAGCTGTGGTAACTACGGTTGTCTTGAAAGTATGGTAGGCGGGACTGCGCTTGCGGTGAGAGCCCAGCAGGCCATTCGTTTTGGCAAGAAGTCAATTCTGGAGGATATGGTTAAAGGAAACATCGAGCTTATTGATGGAAAAATGCTCTACTTGGCAGCGCAGCAAGAGGATCAAGTGGCAATAGACGTGTTAGAAGACACAGGCCGCTATCTTGGAATAGGCATTGCTAATCTGATCAATACTCTCAATCCATCGCTGATTATTTTAAGTGGAGGAGTTTTCGGATCCGCTGATTTCATCATGGATTCTTTAAGAAAGACGGTCGAACGTCGGGCTTTAGCAAAACCAGCTCATGCAGTTTCTATTGTCATCTCGGAATTGGGCGAAAATGCCATCGCTATTGGGGCGCTTACCTTAGTACTGAAAAAAATATTCACATCGACAGGGTTAACTGATGCATTATTTGAAACTATCAATGAGTAAGTTGTCTTAAAGATAGTGCTTGACTATTCAGATTCCGGCAATATACAATATACCTAACTTAGATAATTTAATTAACTAAGTCTAAGGTTGAGATATTTACTCTTTCGGTTACTATCTTTTGCCAGTATATCTAAAAGAAGTAATGATAACACGGTAAAGGAATAGTGATATATTTCTATAAAAAAATAAGGGGGAAAAAGAATGAAAAAGGTCCTGTCAGTTTTAATGCTCTTATTAGTCATGGTCATGACGACAGCCTGCGGTGCAGCGAAACCAGCAGCTCCAAGCTCAGCTACTCCAAGCCCAACAGTAGAAAGCAATGGTAAAATCGCCGGTATTGCTATGCCCACAAAGACATCCCAGAGATGGATTGACGATGGCAATAACATGGTAAAATCCTTGGAAGCACTCGGTTATAAGACTGATTTACAGTATGGTGATAATAATGTACCGAATCAGGTAGCACAGATCGAAAATATGATCACGAAAGGCGCAAACGTCTTAGTCATTGCTTCAATTGATGGTACAGCTTTAACAGATGTCTTACAAAAGGCTCATGATGCCAAGATTCCAGTAATATCCTACGACCGACTGATCACGAAGAGCGCTTACGTAGATTACTATGCAACCTTCGATAACTTCAAAGTCGGTGTCCTTCAAGCAGGTTCCATTGAAACAGCGTTAGGCTTAAAGGATGGAAAAGGACCCTTTAACATTGAATTGTTTGCTGGATCTCCAGATGATAACAATGCTAAATTCTTCTTTGATGGAGCTATGTCCGTTTTACAGCCGTACATCACGTCTGGTAAATTAGTTGTCAAGAGTGGACAAACAGCTTATGCACAAGTCGGAACCCTAAGATGGGACGGCGCTACCGCACAGGCGAGAATGGATAACATACTTAGTAAAAACTATACAACCGCTAAAGTTGATGCAGTCTTATCTCCTTATGATGGTATCAGTATTGGTATCATTTCATCCTTGAAGGGCGTCGGCTATGGATCAGCTACTCAAAAAATGCCGATCATCTCAGGACAAGACTGTGAAGTCGCTTCGGTCAAATCAATCATCGCTGGTGAACAAACCACCTCGATCTTTAAGGACACCAGAGTATTGGCAGCTAAAGCTGCTGAAATGGCAGACTTTGTCCTAAAAGGTAAAACTCCAGTCGTTAATGATACAAAAACATATGACACCGGACTTAAAGTTGTTCCTTCCTTCCTCTGTGATCCAGTGGTTGTTGATAAAACAAATTATGAAAAGATCTTAATTGAAAGTGGATACTATACAGCAGATAAACTCAAGTAAAGAATAAAGATTCGTAATTGACTGAATGCTATTTAGTGATGGTGTATATCGATCGTGCTATACCCATCACTAAATTATTTTTTATGGTAGGAGCTGAAATCCTATGGCAGAGACCATTCTCGAAATGAAAAAGATTACTAAAACTTTTCCTGGTGTTAAGGCGCTCAATAACGTTAATTTAAAGGTTAGACAAGGAGAGATTCACGCACTAGTTGGGGAAAATGGGGCAGGTAAATCAACACTAATGAAGGTTTTGAGCGGTGTGTATCCCCACGGGAGCTATACCGGAGACATCCTATTTCATAACAAGTTATGCGAGTTTAAAGATATCAAACAAAGTGAACGCTTAGGGATTGTAATCATTCATCAAGAGTTGGCTCTAATACCCTTTTTATCGATTGCAGAAAATATCTTTCTTGGAAACGAACGAAGTAACTATGGAATCGTTGACTGGAATGAAACTACAAGGAGAACAACAGAATTACTTAAAAAAGTCGGATTGAACGAATCCCCAAAGACTCTGATTGCTAATATTGGGGTTGGTAAGCAACAACTCGTTGAAATTGCCAAGGCTTTATCAAAAGAAGTTAAATTATTAATTTTGGACGAACCCACAGCTGCTTTGAATGAAGATGATAGTCAGAATTTGATCGATCTGATTGCTGAACTTAAAAGCCAAGGGATTACATCGATCCTTATTTCCCATAAATTAAACGAGATCTCCAAGATTGCTGATTCAATTACGATTATACGCGATGGGACATGCATCGAAACACTCGATACAAAAAATGATAATATAACGGTCGACAAGATCATCAAAGGTATGGTAGGCAGGGATTTAGTCCATCGTTACCCACCAAGAGAAGCGGAAATTGGTGAGATCAACTTTGAAGTTAAGAATTGGACGGTCTATCATCCGATAAGCAGTGGACGTAAAGTCTGTGATAATGTCAACATCAATGTTCGTAAAGGGGAAGTTGTAGGCATTGCTGGCCTTATGGGTGCAGGAAGAACCGAACTTGCTATGAGTATCTTTGGTAAATCCTATGGCAAAAAAATAAGTGGTCAAATCTATAAAGACGGTCAAGAAATAAACATCAACAATGTAAATAAGGCTATTAAAAACGGTCTGGCATACGTTACAGAGGACAGAAAAGAATTCGGATTAATTTTAATAGATCACATAAAGGCAAATATTTCATTAGCTAATCTGAAGAGAATATCCAAGGGCGGTATCGTCAACGAAAATGAAGAAATTGTGCATTCAGAGAATTTACGTTCAAAATTAAATATCAAGTGTTCTGGAATCTTGCAGCAAACCGGTAATCTAAGTGGTGGAAACCAACAAAAGGTAGTACTCAGTAAATGGATTTTCACTGAACCCGATATATTAATCATGGATGAACCAACCCGAGGCATTGATGTCGGTGCAAAATATGAAATATACACGATTATTAATCAATTAGCAACGGAAGGAAAGGGCATATTGCTTATTTCTTCGGAACTTCCTGAATTGCTGGGGATGTGTGATCGGATCTATGTCATGAATGATGGAAAAGTATTAGGAGAGATTAGCGCGAAGGAAGCATCTCAGGAAAAAATTATGGAAATGATTATGAAACAGGGGCAGGAGGTATAAGTATGGGAGCTCTATATAAAATTTTTAAAGAAAATATAACCAAATACAGTATGGTTATAGCGTTAGTCGGAATTATGATCTTCTTTCAGATTGCTTCCGGTGGTATATTATTAAAACCTTTGAACGTTACCAATTTAATCTTACAGAATAGCTATATATTAATTTTAGCAATTGGTATGTTACTGGTCATAGTTTCTTTTCAGATAGATCTATCCGTGGGTTCAGTCGCCGCTGTCGTAGGAGCTCTTTCAGGGATCTTGATCATTAACAATGATGTTCCGGTTGCCTTGGGGATCCTGATTTGCCTTATAGTTGGCGCCCTGATAGGAGCCTTTCAAGGGTTCTGGATTGCTTATGTCAGAATACCCGCCTTTATCACGACTCTGGCGGGAATGTTAATATTCAGAGGTCTGACTTACGTTTCCCTCAAAGGCACTTCAATCGCACCATTTCCAAGCTCTTTCCAAAAAATGAGCACGGGTTTTATACCAGATTTCTTTCATGGGACAGGTATTCATATCACCACGATTGTTATCGGACTACTTCTATCAGTTTTATATGTGATCTATGAAATAAGTAAGAGAAAGACTCAAAAGAAATACAATTTTGAAGTGGTATCACTGGGGCCGTTGATCGTAAAAATTGTGGCACTGGTCACTGTCTTAAATTTATTTTTCTATACCCTCGCTATTTACAAAGGAATACCCAATGTTTTAGTCTTATTGCTGGTATTAATCGGTTTCTATACGTTTATTACAACTAAGACGACTTTAGGAAGACATATTTATGCCCTTGGTGGCAATGAAAAGGCCGCAAGACTTTCTGGGGTCAAAACAAAGCAAGTGATCTTCATGGTCTTCGTAAATATGGGGATACTAGCGGCTCTTTCGGGACTGGTCTTTGCTGCTAGATTAAATTCCGCAACACCCAATGCTGGTTCAAACTTTGAGCTGGATGCTATTGCTGCCTGCTTCATAGGAGGGGCATCAACCGCTGGAGGCATAGGTACGATCATGGGCGCAATCATAGGTGGGCTTGTTATGGGTGTTATGAACAATGGCATGTCATTAATAGGCGTCGGGATTGACTGGCAACAGACCATCAAAGGCTTAGTATTATTAATGGCTGTCGCATTTGATGTCTACTCAAAATCAAAAACTGCCTAAATGAGTTGCCTTGTCTGGCATTTCGAAGTCAATTATCAGCAATAGAATACTGTTGCAGATAGTGCTTGACCCAACGGTGAGAGGTTCTGTAGAAAAATCATACCTTCATATTTGGATAAAAGCTGAATAGTATTTTCAGCTTTTATCTGTATAACGGTATAAACAATGTAGTTTATCGTATGGAAAAAGGTTTAAAGGAGAGTCGTCTATGTCTCACTCAAATATTGTTCTAGGATTAATAATTATGGCCATCGGAATGTATGGAATTGCGTTTAATAAATACCCTGGTAAACAAATTTCGTATGATGCCGCAAAGAAGAACTATAAGACAGCCAACGAACGAAGAATAACGTTATTCGATGGGATTTTCTGCATAATCTTTGGCGTGGTTTATATGATACCTGGAATGGTTGTTCTCTTCCCGTTAGCACTATTGCTAATAGGTTATTATCCAATCAAAGTGACGTTACTTAAACATAAATTAATATGATCAAGGGGATGGAAAATCAATGAATCATAAATATGCTATTGGAGTGGATTACGGAACTCAATCTGGAAGAGCAGTACTTGTTGAAGTAGAGACTGGGAAAGAGGTCGCTGCTGCAGTCAAGGTTTATCCTCATGGCGTCATGGACGAGTATTTGCCGGATGGCGTGACTAAGCTAGAACCGGATTGGGCGCTTCAACATCCTCAAGATTATCTGGAGGTTCTAAGTGCAACTATTTCTGCAGTTTTAAAGAAATCAGGAGTCAAGGCTGAAGATGTCATTGGGGTTGGGATTGACTTTACGGCTTGTACCATGTTACCAACCTACAAGGATGGCTCGCCACTATGCTTCGACGAAGACTTGAAATCAAATCCTCATGCCTATGTGAAGCTTTGGAAACACCATGCTGCCCAAGAGGAAGCGAATCAGTTGAACAAACTAGCGGAGGAAAGAGGAGAGAAATTCCTTAAAAATTACGGGGGAAAAATTTCTTCAGAATGGATGATACCTAAAATACTCCAAATTGTTCATGAGGCACCCGAACTTTATAAGTTGGCAGATCGATTCATGGAAGCGGCTGACTGGGTAGTCTATCAGCTTACTGGAGAAGAAAAACGAAATAGTTGTACAGCAGGGTATAAAGCAATATGGCATAAACATGAGGGGTATCCTTCCCAGGATTTCTTCAAAGCGCTTCATCCAAACCTTGAAAACGTAGTTGAAGAGAAACTTAGCACTGACATCTATGCCATAGGTTCAAAAGCAGGGGAAATTACGCCTCAAGCGGCAGAACTCACGGGGTTAAAAATTGGAACTGCTGTAGCTGTTGGTAATGTCGATGCTCACGTCTCAGTTCCGGCCTTGGGCATGACGGAGGCAGGCAAAATGTTAATGATTATGGGAACATCAACATGCCATGTCATGCTGGGGACCGACGAAAAAATCGTTCCCGGTATGTGCGGTGTCGTTGAAGACGGAATTATTCCTGGCCTATTGGGTTATGAAGCAGGTCAATCCTGCGTGGGAGACCATTTCGAATGGTTTGTAGAAAATTGTGTGCCTGCTAGCCTAACCAAGGAAGCTGAAGAACGAGGCCTAGATATTCATGGGCTATTGACAGAAAAGGCTGAAAAACTCCAAGTAGGAGAAAGTGGACTGATTGCCTTAGATTGGTGGAATGGAAATAGATCGGTATTGGTGGATGTTGACCTTACCGGAATGATTTTAGGGTGTACTCTTTTAACAAAACCGGAGGAGATCTATAGGGCCTTAATAGAAGCAACAGCTTATGGAACACGGAAAATAATTGATACCTTCGAGGAAAATGGGGTTCCTATTCGTGAATTATATGCAGCTGGTGGGATTGCTGAGAAAAATAAGTTCATGATGCAGATCTATTCTGATGTAACTAACCGTGAAATTAGAATATCAGCTTCAGCTCAAACTCCTGCTCTTGGTTCTGCCATGTTTGGAGCAGTTGTTGCAGGGAAAGAAAAGGGCGGATATGACTCAATTGTTGAGGCAGCAAAACACATGGGTAAGGTGAAAGAAGACTATTATAAACCCAATAAAAAGAATGTTGAAATCTATGAAGAGCTTTACGTGGAATACAATATCCTCCATGATTACTTCGGACGAGGTACAAATGATGTCATGAAAAGACTTAAGAAGATAAAAGCCGCAGTAAAATAGGAGCAGTCACCTTAAAGGAGCTAATTATATGCTAGAAGAATTAAAAAGATCCGTCCTGGATGCAAACCTAGAACTACCTAAAAAAGGTCTTGTAACCTATACCTGGGGAAATGTCAGTGGCATTGATCGTAGGAGCAATCTTATTGTCATTAAACCTAGTGGTGTTCCTTACGAAGAACTTAAACTTGAAGATCTTGTTGTCGTCGATCTTGATGGAAATCAAGTAGAAGGTAAGTTAAAGCCTTCATCGGATACTCCAACTCATCTTGTTATTTATAAAAATTTCAATCAGGTGGGTGGTGTGGCTCATACTCATTCGAGATGGGCTACGAGCTGGGCACAAGCGGGTAAAGGAATTCCGGCCCTAGGAACCACTCATGCGGACTATTTCTACGGAGAAATACCATGCACTAGAAAGCTGACGCCAGAAGAAATACAGGTAGACTATGAAAAGCAAACTGGAGCAGTAATAGTAGAAACTTTTTTAGGTAGGAATCCAATTTATATGCCAGGAGTGCTAGTGAATAATCATGGGCCTTTTACTTGGGGAAAGGATGCTCAAGAGGCAGTGCATAATTCTGTGGTACTTGAAGAAGTTGCCATGATGGCTTATACTGCCTGCTCGCTTACGCCTGGAGTTAATTCGATTGATCAGATCTTGCTGGATAAGCATTTTCTAAGAAAGCATGGTGTAAATGCTTATTATGGACAATAGGAAAACAGATGGAGATAAACTCCACCTGAAGTAAGTTTCCTTATAGAGAATATAAAAAATGAGACGAAGATGGAGAGATGAAATGATGTTAGATATTAAAAAATCAGTATTTTGGTTTGTGACTGGAAGTCAAGATTTATATGGACCTGAAGTGCTTCTGAAGGTAGAGGAACATTCTAGGTTGATGACGAAGGGCTTAGATCACGATTCAGCCATCCCTTATCAAATCGAATTTAAGTCAGTCTTGAAAACACCGGAGGGTATTCGCAAGTTGTGTCTGGAGGCAAATGTTGATGATTCTTGTGCTGGCCTAATTACATGGATGCACACCTTTTCACCCGCAAAAATGTGGATTGCCGGCCTTTCAGAGTTGAACAAACCGCTCTTACATCTGCATACTCAGTTTAATCGTGACCTGCCCTGGGGTAATATTGACATGGATTTTATGAATTTAAACCAATCCGCTCATGGTGACCGTGAATATGGTTTTATCGGTGCTCGCCTGCGGATTCCTCGGAAAGTGGTTGTCGGCTACTGGGAGGACCCTGAAGTCTGCCAAAGAATAGGTACTTGGATGCACACGGCTGTAGGATACACAGAGGGACGCCAGCTTAAGGTTGCACGGTTTGGCGATAATATGCGCGAAGTGGCTGTAACAGAAGGAGATAAGGTAGAAGCCCAAATCAAATTGGGTTGGTCTATAAACGGGTACGGAGTAGGGGATTTAGTAAGATATATTGACGGCATTTCTGACGCAGAAGTAAACCAATTGATGGAAGAATATGAAACTCTATATGATATTGTTTTAGAAGCTAGGGAAGAAGGTTCGCTTCGTGAGGCTGTTCGAGAACAGGCTCGTATTGAACTGGCCTTAAAGGCCTTCTTGATAGAAGGTGGTTATAGTGCCTTTACCACGACCTTTCAAGATTTGCATGGTATGAAACAGCTCCCTGGTTTGGCAGCACAACGTCTCATGGCGGCAGGGTATGGCTTCGGTGCTGAAGGGGACTGGAAAACGGCCGCCTTGGTTCGAATCATGAAGATCATGGCTGCAGGAAAAGGGACTTCTCTCATGGAAGATTACACCTATCATCTGGAAAAAGGTAACGAAATGATCCTTGGAGCACACATGCTTGAAATTTGCCCAACCATAGCCGCTTCTCGCCCGCGGATTGAAGTTCATCCACTTTCTATTGGTGGAAAAGCTGATCCTGCACGATTGGTCTTTGATGGTGCAACTGGCCCTGCAATTTGTGTCTCACTAATAGATATAGGAGGACGCTTCCGTCTGATTGTTAATGAAGTAGATGCTGTAAAATCACCGCATTCACTGCCAAAGCTTCCCGTTGCCAGAGTTCTTTGGAAACCTCAGCCCAATCTTCAAGAGGCAGCTGAAGCTTGGATACGTGCTGGTGGAGCTCACCATACTTGTTTTTCATTGAAGGTAAGTGCTGAACAATTGCTTGATTGGTCTGAAATGGTGGGTGTTGAATGTCTATTAATTAACAAGGACACCAATCTTTTGGCTTTCCGTAACGAATTGCGCTGGAACGATCTCGCTTGGAAATTAAAAGGGCTCTAAAGATTGCGTGAATTCTTTGGATATCATGAACTTGGCATCTTTCTGAGTCTGAGAGCTTCTCTGTCCGCCTCAGGAGCCTTAAGGTCAATCACCTTTGACCTTAAGGCTTATTTAATGTGTATTTTCGATGAATCAACCAGGCAGCACCCGTTAACCCTGCCAGGTTTCCCAGTTTAGCTGGAACAATGGATGTGTTTTCTGCTACTCTTGGCAGAATCGCCTTATTAAAGGCCTTCGTCAGGGGATCAAAAAGTATCTTGCCTGCATGTGCAACTCCTCCGCCAATCACGATAACCTCAGGATTTAACAGATAACACATTTGAGCCAAGGTGTTTCCAAGGATGCAGCCAACTTTTGTGATAATCTCTAAGCAAATAGAATCCCCTTGTTGGGCCAATTGGACCACTGACTTGGCTGAAACCGTTCCCGTTCGGTCATATTCGTCTTTTAACGGTCCGGTTGACATCCCCTTTACCTGTTCCAGGGCATCCGACACAATGGCTGTTGCCGACGTTTCAGTTTCCAGGCAACCCTTTCTGCCGCAATTACACCTACGGCCACCTTGAGGCTTAACAGTAATGTGCCCTACTTCGCCCGCACATCCATTTGCGCCGTGATAAATATTACCATTGATAATTACGCCACCACCGATTCCGGTGCCCAGTGTCAGGCAGATTAAATGTGAAGCTCCTTTTCCAGCCCCACTCCACATTTCTCCCAAGGCGGCTGCATTTGCGTCGTTATCAACCATAATTGGCACCATCCACATTCTCTCTAGATCTGCTTTCAAAGGTACATGATCCCAGCCAAGGTTAACTGCCTCAACGACAATACCCTTTTGCTGATCGAGAAATGCAGGAACACCAGCTCCTACGCCAATAATATCTTTCCATTCATATTGACTTTTCCGAAAAAGTTGTTCAGCCATTTGAGAGAAAACAGCTAATATCTGATGGTAACCTGCTTTGACCGGCGTTGGACTTTCCAGAGTATGGAGAATATTGCCTAGCTGATCTACAAGGCCCATCTTGATGGAAGTTCCCCCTAGGTCGATGCCTATATAAACTGACGGTTTCATACCGGTTGCCTCCTATTCCTCAACACTTACAAATATGATCGAGCCGTAAAAATTGGACATCAAAACTGAGTTTTACCTATGCACACACGGAATACAGTTGAAAACCCCAAAAGGGAATTTAGTAGCTCTGTAGGTTAATATTGACACAACAGTACGGAAGTTTGCAAGCTTTTTAATTTCGATTTTCAGTCTATCAAATTAACGTGCCATTCGGGCAAAATTCATTATAATACCTTCTAATTCAGTAGGGGAGGGTAGAGACCCCCACTGAATCATCGAGCGAAGTTAGTTCGCTTAAGGTCGCTGATACTACCTATAAATTAATTGACAGAAAATTCTATATCGTGTTAATATTATATTGTGAACATTGTGTTATCATTATGAACATTTGAGAACCTCGTACAAGGAGTGAGCCGAGTTGGAAACTGAAGAGAAATACTCGATAAAAGTAATTTTGAAAACGATGGAACTACTCAAGTGTTTCTCCCCTCAACAGTCTGAGTGGACGGTTAATGAACTGAGCAATAAGCTGAATATGAACCGCACGACGGTTTATCGAATCCTGACCACTCTGGCAACAGGCGGATTTGTACAATCAAATCCAAAATCCGGTGGTTTCAGACTGGGTTCCACTCTGATTGGATTAAGCTTAGCGCTTTTTAATAGTATGGACATACGCACGTTGGCTGGACCTGTGCTTCAAGGGTTAACCCAGAAAACTGGGGAGAGTGTGCACTTAACAATTTGGTATAAGGATAAAGTAATGCTTATCGATCAATGGGAAAGTCCTTCCGACATCAAGGTTTCTGTACCCCTAGGCAAGAAATTTTCCGCTCATTGCACAGCAACCGGTAAGATATTTTTATCTGAACTACCAGATAAGGAATTCGATAGATACTTGTCAGAACATGAGTTGAAGACGTTTACCCCGAACACAATCATAGACAAGGAAGCCCTTAGAGAAGAGGTACTTAAGGTCAGGCACAAGCAGCTGGCGTTTGATTTTGAAGAATATGCCCTGGATATTGTGGCTTGTGCAGCTCCTATTTTTTCTTACGACCAGAAGATAAACGCTGCAATAGCTGTATTAGGGCCTAGTAGGCGAATGCGAACGAAAATTGAGGAAATTGCAGCACTAACCAAGGAAGCAAGTGAACTGATTTCTAAGAGCTTAGGGTACATTGCGTGTGAAGTCGTGAACTAAGGTTGAACATCGAGACTTCGGTGACGATAGTGTCCGGTGGAAAGTATCGCCGATCGATCATAAGTGGAGTTTTAACGAGAACCGAAAGTTCGAAGTTTTACTATGGGGGAGGAAGTTATTAATGGAACAAACATCCAAAGAAAAATCCCATTCCACTCTTACTCTAAGTATCAATGGTGATACCCACTTATTCGCCTTGGGAGAGGGCTGTCACGAGGTCTCTCCGTCTCACACCTTAGCCTTCACCCTAAGAGAGAGGTTAGGGCTTACGGGTACTAAAATTTCCTGTGATCGTGGTGCTTGTGGCTGTTGTACTGTGATGATGGACGGGAAAGCGGTCCTCTCCTGTATGCTCTTGACTGTAGAGTGTGAAGGAAAGGAGATTTCTACAATTGAAGGCTTAGGAGATCCTATGACAGAATCCATTGATCCTATCCAGCAATCCTTTATCGACCATACGGCCTTCCAGTGCGGGTTCTGTACTCCGGGAATTATCATGAGCACCAAGGCCCTCCTTACTGAGAACCCCTCTCCCACAAGAGGTGAGGTCCAAGAAGCCCTCTCAGGGAATTTCTGTCGGTGCAACAGTCATTATCATGTTCTGGATGCGGTGATGGCAGTTGCCCGAAAGGACGGTTAAGAAATGAAAGACTACCGCTTTATTGGCAAATCCACACCCCGTACGGATGCCCTCGACATCGTTACGGGCAAAACCAAATTCATTAATGATCTTAGCGTTCCCAATATGCTCTACGCTAAGGTCCTCAGAAGTCCTCATTCTCATGCTCTCATCAAGAGTATCGATACTACCAAGGCGATGAACCTCCCCGGTGTGAAGGCCGTCCTCACCCACAAAGATATTCCCGAATGGATGGGGGGATTACCACAACACGTTCGAGTCCTCGACAGTAAGGTCCGTTATGTTGGGGACGCGGTTGCCTTGGTAGCGGCTGAGACGGAGGAGATTGGAGAAGAGGCACTCCGCCTGATTGTGGTCGAGTACGAACCCCTTCCCGCAGTCTATGATGTAGATGAGGCTATACAACCCGAGGCACCGCAGTTGTATGAGCAGTTCCCGGGTAATGTCTTGCCACGGGGAATCCGGGTGTTTGGACCAACCCCCCTTCAGGAGCTGGTCATTGGGGATATAGACCAGGGAATCGCAGAGGCTGATTTCATTGTTGAGGGAACCTATGCCTATGAGAATATACCCAATCCTTTGCCACCGGAATCTCCTGGAGCAATCGCGGTTTGGGAAGGGACAGATACCTTAACAGTTTGGTCGGCATCCCAGGGTCCCCATATGCTCAAAGTTGCCCTTCAGAATCTGATGGGGAGATCCACTAAGGTAAAGTCGATCGGGAGTCCCGTTGGAGGGAGTTATGGTTCAAAGTATATGTCTTGGCAGTATGTTTTTCCGGCCGCTGCGCTCGCCAAAGCGACAGGGAGGCCTGTCAAGATTTGTTACGGGAAGGCAGAACATTTGGCTGCCTTTTCAGTCCGCATCGGATCCCGCATTCATGGTAAGGTAGGCATGCAAATGGACGGCACCGTAACGTTCTTGGAGGGCGATTGGTTAGTTAACACCGGCGCCTTTTCAGAAGGGACTCAGGGTATGGTAGCAGTGGGGTGCGGTGAAGTGCAACTCATGCTGAAGTGTGCCAATTGGAATCTTAAACCCCAAGTGGTATGCACCAACCGAACAGCTTCAGGGCAGGTGCGGGGTTACGGCGGTCAAGAACTGAAATGCGCCTTGGTTCCCATCCTTACTCTCGGAATGGAAAAGGCTAACATTGATCCGGTCGATTTCTTCAAGAGGAATTATGTGAAACCAGGGGAAGGCTATTACTGGCGGGATGGAAAATGGTGGGTTTCTAAGGGAGTCGACTTCACCAAGGCGATCGAAGAAGGCTCTAAAGCCTTCGGCTGGCAAGAAAAATGGCAAGGGTGGTTAAAGCCTACATCTGTCATGGGTACAAAGCGGAGAGGCGTGGGGGTTGGAGTACACGGTAATGCCGATGTTGGGGAGGATGTATCCGAGGCCTTTGTACGTCTTGATCCCGATGGTAAGGCTACAATCTACTCAGGCTTGGCGGAACATGGCACAGGTCAGCGCAGCAACATCTGTAAGTACGTGGCTGAGATTCTACAGCTTCCTCTTGACCGGGTTTCTGTCACGGCGGCTGATTCAAGCATCAACCCCTTTGAGTTTGGACCTGTCGGTTCGAGGGGGACCTATGCCATAGGGAGTGTTGTGATAGCTGCCGCTGAAGATGCTAAAAAACAGCTTTTTGAACTAATGGCCCCAAAGTTTAATGAAATAATGGCTCCTAAGTTTAATGTTACGTCGGAAGACTTGGAAACGGAAGACGGGATGGTCTACGTGAAAGGGAAACCCGAAGTAAGGCTCCCGTGGATCAAAGGGCTCCGCTATCATGGCACCTGTCTGGGTCGCGGCCGTTTCGAGCCTGATTTCACTCAGCCCAACTTTATGATGATCTTTACCGAAGTGGAAGTTGATACTGAAACGGGCAAAGTTGATCTGATCAGAGTAGTAGCTGCTACCGACGTTGGACAGATCATTGACCCTCTTGGCATTACAAATCAACTCAATGGCTGCCTGGGTTCTGCCGGTATCGATAGCGCTCTTTTCGAAGAGACGGTTTTAGATACACGGCTCGGGCGCATCATGAACCCCAATATGATCGACTACAAGTGGCGTACCTTTGCAGAACTTCCCGAGATGGAACATGCAATCCTCGAAACACCCTTTCCCACCCATCGCTTCCATGCCATTGGCGTAGGTGAGATTGCCCCGTCTCCTGGGCCCTCTGCCGTTCTCATGGCCGTAACCAATGCCATAGGTGTGCGGATCCATGATTATCCACTCACTCCAGAAAAGATCTTAAGTGCTTTAGGGAAGATAGATACTCTGAAGAAGGGGGGAAGAGTATGAAATCCTTTGCTCATGAGAATGCCCGCTCAGTGGATGAAGCGATCCAACTACTCGTAAAATATAAAGGAAGGGCCAAGCTTAATGCTGGGGGAACAGATCTCCTCGGAGTCTTAAAGGACCGTATTCTCCCTGATTATCCTGAAGTAATTATCAATATTAAACCAATAGCTCAGCTAAATACAATTGAAGAGAATGACGATGGGATAAGGATTGGTGCCTTAACACCCCTTATAAATATA
>LADV01000338.1 GCA_000961805.1 Peptococcaceae bacterium BRH_c23
CCATCCCATTCGGTGGCGATAGGGGCTGGGTTCACGTTAATTCTTTTTGCAATCTCTTGGCCTATTTCAACATCAAATCCAGTAAGTTCGTTCTTCTCGTTAAAAAAATTGAAGGGTGGGTACTGACCACTCATAGCATAAGTCAATTTTCCATCGGCCTTAATCCGGTCCAAGGTTGTAGTAGGTGTTGGGTCAGAATTACTCTTTGATGCACCACAGCCAGCCACGACCAACAAGAATAGGGTGGCGATAATTAACATATTAAATTTTTTCATTTCTTTTCTACCTCCTCTGAAACTTTAAAGTACCTCACAAAAACAAAGCTTTACACTCCTTACACAAGCAAAAGATCACCTCCGATGATGCCTTAATAGAGTTTATCAACAAGCTTAATCTAACAACTTACAATGATAATATAAGTTGTTACTCTCCAAACTATACCATATTTTATAACTTTAGGTCAATTTCTTAAATTTGTAAGAGGGAAAACAAGGGGTTGACATTTTCTGACTAACAACTTAGTATAATACAAAAGGTTGTTAGTTGTGAGTCTTCGTTACAGGGACACTCGGCCATCCTTGGTCAGGTTTTTCTGTACAAAATATGAATAAATAACACGGAGGTAGAATGAATGAATGAATTACGACAAAGGTTATGGCCTAATATAAGTGACGAACAATGGCATGATTGGCATTGGCAAATGACCAATCGCATAACAAACCACGAGAGATTAGTAGAATCTATGGCTCTTTCCTCAGAGGAAGCTGAACAAATTCAAAAGTGTCTGGTAAACTTCCGCATGGCAGTCACGCCTTATTACTTTTCCCTGATGGATCCCCAGGATGTTGAGTGTCCGATCAGAAAACAAGCAATTCCTTCAATTCATGAGTTGACTAAATCCTCATGTGATTTAGAAGACCCGCTACATGAAGAAGGAGATTCACCTGTACCGGGACTGACACATCGCTATCCTGATCGTGTTCTGCTCCTAGTAACAGATCAATGCTCAATGTATTGCAGACATTGCACCAGAAGAAGAATGGCTGGACAGACTGACCAGGCTTTACCTCTGAATCGATTCAAGCGCGCCCTGGAATATATCCGTTCCAACCCACAAATTCGTGATGTTCTGATATCAGGAGGAGATCCATTGACCCTTTCTGATGACCGTTTAGAGTTTATCCTGTCCAGTCTTCGATCGATCCCCCACGTTGAGATCATTCGGATCGGGACAAGAACCCCGGTAGTTCTTCCTATGCGTATTACAGATAACCTCATCGAGGTTCTGAAAAAATACCACCCGATCTGGATTAATACCCATTTCAATCATCCTCAAGAGATTACCATTGAAGCCCGTAATGCCCTGACCAAACTGGCGAATGCTGGAATTCCACTTGGGAACCAGTCGGTTTTGCTTAAAGGGATCAATGATTGTCCTGTGATTATGAAAAAACTGCTCCATGAATTGGTGAAATGTCGGGTAAGGCCTTACTACTTGTACCAATGCGACTTATCGAGCGGTATTGAGCATTTCCGGACATCGGTCAGTACAGGGTTAGAGATTATCGAAATGCTCAGGGGACATACCTCCGGGTTTGCAGTTCCTACCTTTGTTGTCGATGCCCCGGGAGGTGGCGGTAAAATCCCCCTGCAGCCTAACTATTTGATTTCGCAATCCAGCGATAAGGTCATCCTGCGTAATTATGAAGGAGTCATCAGCGTATATCAGGAACCGGAAAATACAACAAGCCGCTGTAAGACCTGCTCAGATCCATGTTCAAACTTGAAAACTCGCCAGATTGGTCTTGGGAAATTGCTGACGGGTGAGCGGATTAGCCTGATACCTCAAGGAAATATGCGCCAGGAGCGAAGGAAGCAGGTTTCCGGAAGTTTCGGAGGTAGAGCAAATGCTTAACACAATGAACGCGGTGAGTTACTCAAGCCCCATTACCGTGGATGAGAAAAATAAACGACTGATCGTTGATGGCTACCCACAAGGAACAAAGCCCACGTTGTTCGGTCGACATCTGATTTATTTGGCCTTAAAAAAGAAACTGGAAAAAATATGGCTTTGGGCATTGCCGGCCGATGTTCCCGATTTCCTACGATGCGGCTTTCGTACCGAAGGCACCCTCTTCCAGAACAACTACGAGGAATTTGCGGTTAGCCTTGCCTATTATGTTCGTGGGGGAAGAGGGCATTCCCATAAATTGCAATCCGAGAACGAGATTATCCATTCTGTCAGGACGGAACCGATCCATCAGACGCGAAGCTTGCCTCATGGAATAGAGTTGAAACTCTTAAATGAATCCTTTGCCCAGCAAATATCCCAGTTGCTTACTAAAGTATTTACAAGTTATCCCTCCCCAGTGGGGGACCCACAATATATCCGCTCCTTAATGCAACAGGGAAATATTTTTGCAGGAGCATTCTCACAAGAAAAGCTGATTAGTGTGGCAGCTGCTTATCCAAACCAAAGCCTTAAGCGTTGCGAAATGACGGATTGTGCAACAATAGAGGAATACCGGGGGCATTCACTCTCCGAGCGTTTGCTGTGGATGTTAGAGCATGAAGTTCAAAAGAAGGGTTCATTCAACGTATATACTCTGGCACGGGCTCAGTCCTACGGAATGAATAGAGTATTTCACAAACTTGGCTACAGATATCAAGGCCGCCTGATTAATAATTGCCATATCGCCGGTTCCTATGAAGACATGAATCTGTGGGTTAGATAGGTATAATTATGAATAATAAGAAAATTGTGGTACCCGTGGATGCTTCTACTCCTTCCAGACGTGCCTTGACCCTAGCTATAGAGTTAGCTCAAAACACGGGTGCCAAGCTCACCGTACTATATGTCAAGGAAATGATCGTGCTTTACCACGGAGCAATAGATCATGGAAGTCAATATATCCCATTCAATAACTTAGATGCTGAGGATATCTTGAAGGCTATATTGACGGATATGGGTATCCAACCCGATTCAATTTGCAAAAGAAGTGCTACTGGCAATCCTGCTAGGTTGATCGTTACGGTCGCAACAGAAGAAAGAGCGAATCTTATTGTAATGGGCAGCAGAGGCTTGGGGCAGTTAACTGGCTTATTATTAGGCAGTGTTAGCCAATCGGTGATCAAACATTCGCCCTGCCCCGTGCTCATCGTCAAATAGCTGTCTGCTAAACATAAAAAAGAGCCGCTTAGGGATGATTTTAATGTATACTTAGCCAACAGAGTTGCAAAGTCTTCAACTAATAAATATAATTTATAAATATATTAAAAGTGTACAAAATGAAGGAGTTTGAATACATATGGCACTTGTGAATGAGAACTATCTTAGATTACCAGGGAGCTATCTTTTTTCTGAAATAGCCCGCAGAGTTAACGAATTTAAAGCAAACAATCCGGAGGCTGATATTATCCGACTCGGAATCGGAGATGTTACGCGTCCCCTGCCACCCGCAGTCATCGAGGCAATGCATAAAGGTGTCGATGAGATGGCGAATTCGAAAACCTTTCGTGGTTACGGTCCGGAGCAAGGCTATCAGTTTCTGATTGAAAAGATTATCGAACATGATTTTACCCCTCGTGGAGTGGAACTCTCTGTCGATGAAGTCTTTGTCAGCGATGGAGCGAAAAGTGATACGGCAAATTTCCAGGAGCTTTTCGGAGTTAATAACATTATGGCAGTTACGGATCCAGTTTATCCGGTTTATGTCGATAGCAATGTCATGGCAGGACGGACCGGGAATTTTGATAGTGAAAAGAGCCAGTACGAAAGCATCGTGTATCTTCCGTGCACAGAGGAAAATGGCATGAAGCCTTCTCTTCCTGAGACACGCGTAGATCTGATCTATCTCTGCTTTCCGAATAATCCGACCGGGATGACACTTTCTAAAGAGGAACTGAAGCAATGGGTGGATTATGCCCGAGAAAACCGCTCAATCCTTTTGTTCGATGCGGCTTATGAAGCGTTTATCCGGGAAGAGGGCGTTCCGCACAGTATTTTTGAGATTGAAGGTTCTCAGGAAGTAGCAGTAGAGTTCCGAAGTTTCTCCAAGACGGCAGGCTTTACCGGAACCCGTTGTGCCTATACGATTGTTCCGAAGGAAGTCATGGTCTATGATTCTAAAGGTGAAGCACATAGTCTTAACTCGCTATGGCTAAGAAGACAGACCACAAAATTTAATGGAGCGTCTTATCCTGTACAAGCCGGAGCAGTCGCGATATTCTCTGAAGAAGGAAAGCAGCAAATCAAGGAAACTATTGATTACTACATGGAAAATGCCCGAGTCATCCGTGAGGGCTTACAAGAGGCTGGCTATACAGTATTCGGTGGAATCAATGCCCCCTATATCTGGATGAAGACCCCGAAAAATATGGGTTCTTGGGAGTTTTTCGATAAATTGATGAAGGATGCACATGTGATAGGCACACCGGGAGCTGGCTTTGGTGCGAATGGAGAAGGATATTTCCGTTTAACCGCTTTTGGTACTCGTGAAAATACACTTCAGGCGATTGAACGGATTAAGACGAGAATGTAAGCGAAAAGAGCTAATGTTATGGTTAAATAATTTGTGAGTTCAATTGACTAAAAACTAAAACCAGAACGTTTTTTTCTTAACGCTCTGGTTTTTGTATATTTATATAATTCTTGTAATTCAGCAGGAACATTTAGGAAAAATGTTGAATTCAAAAGGTAGACAATTTGTAATCTATCCGAAACGACATGAAAGGAAGCCTGGCATTCATGACTCAAGAGTTAGACTAGGCAATTATAAAGTTAGCGAAGAAAGGTTGGACGTTATGATATCAATTAAAATGCAAGAGCAAATAAAAAACAGTTCTGTTATTCGAGCCATGTTTGAGGAAGGAAAACGCCTGGCAGAGATTCACGGGGCAGAAAACGTCTTTGATTTTAGCCTTGGAAACCCTAATGTTGAACCACCTGCTGAAGTGAACGACGCAATTTTAGAGATTTTAAAGACGGATAGTCTTATGAGCATTCACGGTTATATGAATAACTCGGGTTATGAAGAAGTAAGAGCAACCATTGCAAAGTCCATTAATGATAAATTCGGTACCACGTTTACTCAAAAAAACATTCTGATGACCGTTGGTGCAGCAGGCGGATTAAATGTTATTTTTAAAACCTTACTGAACCCACAGGATGAAGTTATCACTTTTGCACCTTTTTTTGGAGAATACAGGAACTATGTAAAAAACCATGAAGGCGAATTAGTAATAGTCTCCCCCAATACGGTTGATTTCCAACCTAATCTTGAAGAATTCAAAGATAAGATTACCCCTAAAACTAAAGCGGTAATCATCAATTCCCCTAATAATCCCACTGGTGTTATCTATTCAGAAAAAACCATCATCAAGCTCTCTGAAATACTGGTGGAGAAGCAAAAGGAATTTGAAACCGATATTTATCTCGTTGCCGATGAACCCTATCGAGAACTTGCTTATGATAATGCTCAAGTGCCTTATCTTTCGAAGTATTATGCCAACACGATCATCGGGTATTCTTTCAGCAAATCCCTCTCCTTACCCGGCGAAAGAATCGGTTATTTAGTGATTTCAGATCAGGCTGCCGATTATGAAAATATCCTTTCAGCAGCAAATATTGCTAATCGAATTTTAGGTTACGTCAATGCTCCGTCGTTATTCCAGCGCGTTGTTGCTAAGTGCTTAAATGCAAAGGTCGATATTGAGACCTATAACAGGAATCGTGAGCTTCTGTATAAAGGACTCTCATCCTACGGCTACCATTGTATTAAACCCGAAGGTGCCTTCTATATGTTTGTTAAGAGTCCGATTGAGAATGATGTTGAATTCTGTAACTTGGCTAATAAGAAAAATATACTCATTGTTCCCGGCACTGCCTTTGGATGTCCAGGTTATGTTCGAATTGCCTATTGTGTCGCTTATAAAACAATTGAGAATGCCTTGCCGGGCTTTAAGGCTTTAATAGAAGAGGTTAGGTAAAAAGTTTCTATGATTAGGAGGACTCCAGTTTATAAGTATTGGATTCAGAGATTACATTTCCCATGCTATCCGTTAACTTAAGCTGAATATCTAGAACACCAGATTTACTATTTAAGCGCTTAGGAAGACTGGCAGTCAAATAGGTGGGGTTTTCAAAATCGGTCTTAACGAGTTGTCCGTTGACATAAACTTTATGATCATGCAAGAAATTTTCCCCTTCTATTTCAATTACTGACGTATGGGGAGGGGTAGCTTTGACAATGAGTGCTTGACCATCTCCTAAAACATAATTACTGTTTGCTTGCGGCTTGTGGTCAGGTTTTAAGTGGTAAGCATATTCGTTGCCAAAAAGAATATCATACTGAAGCAGTTGGTACTGATTGATTTCTTGCTCAGAAATGTCCTCCCTCGGTAAATGCTGCTCGCTGATCACGACATTGGAGCCGTTTTGGATAAGGGTATGAAGGAAGTCTGTCGTAGGGCTTCCTGATTTTTTAGCACGTTCTAAAATATATGGACTCAGAAAGTTCGAGGATAAACGAAGCTTCTCTTTGTTGTCTGAAAAGTTATCCCAGACGATAAAGGGAACACTATGCATCTTTAGATAATCTTGGTAGTTGATTTCATCTTGGAAGAAATTGGCTTGTTTATAGACCTCAAAGCTTTTCCCAAGCATAGGTAAATGGTCCCCAAAGAACACCACGATGGAGGGTTCCCTCGACTGCTCTAACCCTTCAATTAATAGTTTGAGTGATTGATCAACATCAGAAACTATATTGGTGTAGTTTTCTAAAATGGCTTGAGGCTCTGGACTCAAATTACCGCTTATTTTAATCGAATTATTGGGGTTTTCTTCTGCAGAGTAAGGCCCGTGGCCTTGCATGGAAATAGCATAAATGAAGTCAGGTTTATCTGTTTTCTTCATTTCTTCGAGAATTCTCCTGGAAAGTTCAGTATCGCGAATATATTGACCGCTGTATTCAGGGTTATGAAAAAATTCTTTGCTAATAAACTTATCAAAGTCGAAATTTTGATAGACGTTGTTTCGGCCGTAAAACCAGTTGTCATAGGTGTGAATGGCTGTCGTCTCATACCCTTGCTTTTTTAAGATAGTCGGTAAGGCTTCTATAGGTTTACGAGCATATTCAACATAAGGAACCAGGCCTTGGGGAAAGAATTGAATCGACAAGCCCGTTAATACTTCGAATTCAGTGTTAGCAGTGCCTCCACCATAAACGGGAGAAAGCATCACTCCACTGGTTTGACTTTTTTGGAGAGAACGAAAATAGGGAATGGGGTCTGCGCTAAATGAGACTTCCTTTAACAAAGTGGGATCCCAAAAGGCTTCACTCATTACGAAAATAATGTTGGGCTTAAAGTTGGGGGCAACTTCATAGGGCGGGGTTGTATCGTTCATAATCTCTTTTACGAGTTCCTCTTCGTACTCGGCCGGTTTATTAACCGATAGATAGGTTGTATTGAGGATAAAGCCAAGGAGCATGCCGTTTTCCTCGTAGTTTAATTTTTGGCTCCAGGAAATTAGCTCGAGTGAAAAGGTCTTTTCGAGGGATGTGACATCTGAATAAACGGAAAAAAGCACTGCCAAGGAGATCAGGGAAGCTGCAATTTTCCTTCGCCAATTAAAAGTCTCTTGAGGAATGAATTTGACCGAAACAAAAAGAACGATGGTAATAACACTAAGGCACAGAAGGGGAATGACTGGCATAGTACCACTAAATTCTTTAGATATATTAATGGCTTCTTTGCCGAGGATAAAATCCCAGGGCAGAAGGGGCTCTCCTCTTAAGATTAATTTCTGACGACTCATAAGGCCCATGACAGAGAAAAAAGAAAAGAATAAGACTCCGATAGAACTATAGATTTTTCGTTGTAATATGTAGAAAGAGTTGATGAATCCAAACATTAAAACATAGCTTAGTAAAAATTGTTTTGGGTAATTCCTAATCCAAGAGCAGGTACTGAAGAGATTCCCTCTATAAACTGTCTCTAAGGCAAATAGCATCAACAACGGTAGACAAGTTATTAAGCTGAGATTTACTAATCTGTTTTTGGATTTGAAATTTGGGATGTTTTGTGAGATCCTTAGAAGTAACATTTGCCCCCCTATAACAAGCTTTCTTATTTAGTAGTTCATAATTCAAACAGTCTTCGTACTGATTGAACTAATAAATAATACCATTATTATCAAAGTTATACAATTATATACTAATAATACAACAAGTTAATAGGTTTAATAAAGGGTTTACATGTCAAGATGTTGTTTAGATTTTAGAAGGGCAAATCAAGGGGACAGGTGCGTTGTTTCGAAACAACACACCTGTCCCTCTGTTTTCCACTGGACTGAATCTAAACGTTGATGGGTCGGTGTTCCGCTCTAAGAACATGCTTGAGTATTTTTCCGGAAGCGTTGCGAGGTAAAGCATCGACAATGCTTAGAGAGCGAGGAATCTTATAGTCGGCAAGTTTATCCTGACAAAAATCTCGAATATCATCGAGGGTAAGATTTTCTCCAGGTCGCGTAACCAGCATGACCAAAATTGTTTCCCCCCAGTCTGAATGGGGGACGCCAATCACAGCTAAATCTAATATGTTGGGATGAGTGCTCAAGACGTCTTCGATTTCTTTGGGATAGACATTAACTCCACCGGTAATAATCATATCCTTTTTACGATCCATTACCCAAATATAACCATCGTTATCCCGGCGGGCAATATCTCCTGTATATAGCCAACCCGAGCGCAGAACTTCCGCTGTGGCTGACGGATTATTGAGGTAGCCACTCATTAGACTTTCCGAGCGAATAATGATTTCCCCAGCCTCATCGGGATCTGTATCTGTACCGTCTGTGCGCACTACTCGGATTTCTGTATTGGTCGTGCCCCGTCGTCCGATACTCCCCGTTTTTGTTCCATGTTCCTGAGGTCGGAGAGCAGTACCGTTGGGTCCAGCTTCGGTCAAACCGTAAACACCCATCCATTTTCCGGTCAGTTTCGTCTGCCAATGAATAATCTGCTCTGCCCCGACAGACGCTCCACCGTATACCCATACTTTCATGCTAGAGAGATCCCAATCTTGAAGATTGGGCATCCTAGAGATGAGTTGATAAACGACGGGGGCACCAAAAAAGTGCGTCGTTTTTTCCTTTGCAGCGTAATCAAGAAGAGTCTGAGGGGTGAAATCACCAAGGGTAATCGAGGCACCTGACCAAAATGCACCCCACAGAAAAAGATTAAGTGGTGCTGAATGCGTCAAGGGCATGAGAATCAGGCAATTGTCCCCAGCGTAAATCCCTGCTTCATAGGCCATTATTTTCGCCGCGGACAGAATGGCTTGATGAGAGAGCATTACTCCTTTGGGTTGTCCAGTTGTACCTGAGGTATACAGGACTTCTGCTAGTTCAGATCCTTCTAGATCTGAAGAATAGGGTTCATTCGTAGCAGCTACTTCAGAATGAAGGACTTGCTCGGAGTTCTTCTGAATCTGTAATGCAGCACTTATGTTAATGATGGTGAACCCCAATTGTTCCATTTCAAGGGCGATACCGTTCATGCTCTCCTCATAGAGTAACACGCCAATTCCTGAACTCTTGAGGATGTCTGAGATTTCTCGACTTGTTAGTCGAACATTTACTGGTACGGCTACTCCTTTGATCGCCATGGTAGCGAGAAACCCTAAGATAAACTCGGGCCTATTAGGGGAAAGCAACGCTATTTTATCAGCACCTACCCCGAGGGATTGAATATAGGACGCTAGCCATAAGGTCTCAGAGTGGAGGGTTTTCCAGGTAAATGTCAGGTCTGCAGGTGGATAGCGTAAGGCTGTTTGTTCGGGAAAACTCCTAGCGTTTCGCTCAATGACGCGCCACAGTGTATCCATATCTTTTCTCTCCTTTTCAGCTATAAATTTATTTAATTCATTATATTAGTAATATAAGAATATTCTGACACAAGTTTACGTAAACGTCAACCGAATTAGAAAGAAAAAACTTTGCGCAATGTTGTATAATTGTCTATAATATACAAGATTTCACCTGTATTTCAGGAACCTGTGACGTTATGGCTGGAATTGGGGGAATGCTTTTAAGCGGAGAGGTAGGATGACCCTTAAATGGACCAACTGAGTATTAAGGATCAAACGATACCTTATGAAGAACGACGGAGCGCACGTTATCGAAGGATTACTCTGAGTATCCTTGAAGATCGCCTTCGTATTTCTGCACCAAAGAACGTATCGGTCAAGCAACTGCAAGAATTATTACTCGCTAAGCAGGAGTGGATCTTAAAGCACTGGCTCGCGAAGCAAGCTGTTCTGAAACGACCAGCAAGGTATAGCGATGGAGAACACTTCCTGTATCGGGGGAAGACCGTTGAACTGAAAATTAGAAGACATCCGCGCCAAAGGATCCGAGTTTATTTGGAAGGTCAAGAGCTTGAGGTTTATTTATCCCAGGACTTAGAAGATAAGGACTGTGCGCCACATGTCCAGAAGGCGCTCTTATCATGGTATAAAGCGCAAGCGCGCAGGGTGCTACAGGACAAGCTTGAAAAGCAAGCGGAGAGAATGCAAGTTTGCTTTCAGACCTTTCGACTGAAGGAACAGAAGACAAGTTGGGGGAGCTGTTCAAGTAAAAGAAACGTAAATTTGAATTGGCGAATCATTATGGCCCCGGATGCAGGGATTGATTATATTATTATTCATGAACTCGCGCACTTGACGCATCTCAACCATTCCGAGCAGTTCTGGCTGAGGGTAGCAGTCTTTATGCCGGAATACGCGTATTGGAAAAAATGGTTTAAGGATCATGGGCAGGAATTAAGGTTATGATGGATTTAGTTTACATAGGCATCAGAGCGGTTACAATATGATGAGAGCATTAACCTTGGTTAAACAGAATGCAGGAGGCAATTTCATGACACTAGGTTATAGTAAACGAACGGCAAATAAAGAAAAACGAAGAGAACTCAGAGAACAACAAACTCCTGAAATAGAGGTTCTAAAAGACCGAAAATTAATTAGAGAAGAGGTTAATCGTAGACTTGTCTCTAGCTTACAAACGGCTAATCTTGAGTATGATTCTCTTTTTAATCAGGAGAAAGCAAGTTTAAACAAGGACTATGATCTATTGAGCCTGCTTTTTCAGAGAATGTTTTTTTATCGGTTGAATGAGAAACTCTCAGGATTGACATGTGACCATACCCTCCGCTTGAGTAACCAAATTCTTACTCAGATGCAGTTTAGCCGAGGGAAAATTAATGATACAATAGAGGTATTCAAAAAAAATGGCGGGATTTGTGATTGTGAGATTATTTATAATGTCGAGAGTAAATTAATAGGCAAGTAATCTCGAGTTATTTAAAAAAAGAGTAGTCTAGAATGGCCGAGTGCGGCTCTGAAACTGAAATAAGGGGATAGGTAGAAATAGTTAAACAAGGGCTGAATTTTTTAAATTCGACCCTTGTTTTTTCGTTTCTAACAGGACGGGTGCTAACCAAGGCTCAATAGGCTAAGATTTCATCTAATCTCATTACATCGGCATACTTATGGTGTAAGTCAAACAAATTCACTTTATGGGACACAATACTACGATCAAAAACCGTCTCTTCAACGACGACCATATGAAAACCATACGAGTAGCCATCGACAACACTAGCGCGAACACAACCACTCGTTGTTTCACCGCAAACGATAATAGAGTCAATGCCAAGCTGAGTCAAGTTTGCTATTAAGGGCGTACCGAAAAAGGCACTTGCTCTTTGTTTATAAATGATAATGTCATTCTTTTGAGGCTCAAAATCAGGATAAAAAGCAAAATCATTTTCAAGGTTCTGGGATAGCGGTCTTTTTGTTGCTTTGATCCCGGTTTGTTGTCTGGGATCGGACGTAGTATAGAAAATAGGAAAATCCCTTTTTCTGGAAAAATCCAGGAGCTTAGAGGTAGGGCTAATTGCATTCCAAGCGTATTCCCCACATGAACTTGGATTGAGTATGATGGCATCAATAACCGGCATGGATTGCGGAGGAAAAACACAGTTATACAGATCGATCGCTAAAACTGCGGGTCGTTTTCCGAGGGTCAACTCTCTTTCATACGCACGATAAATCTCTAATATTTCAGGGGGAATAATATCTTTCCAACAGTGATCATCAAACTTGTTTAAAGTAACCATCTTCGGTATAACCTCACTTCCTTGATATTACTTTTATATAAGTAATTTAGATTGGTTATCTAACGTGCCTCAGCGCTTGTAATCCTTTACGACACTAACCACAAATAGAACAATATATTGAAACCTTAAGTAAGTCTATCCTTATTTTACTACAGCTCCTTCTTTCCATCTACACTAATATGCCAAGGTGGCAGGACTTCCACATTTTAATAATGGAAAAGTCGATTTATGAAGCAATTATCTTTATTGTAATTTAGAAAAAAACTCAAAAGATTTTTCATACATGAAACTTGACGTTTCATTTTAAAAATATTCAATCTATTAAATCTGTTTTATGATAAATGTTTAAGTATATATATAGTTTGTTCACTATTGTAAATATGCTAATTAATGGTTGTTTCATACAGTTAACAAATAAAGGCCAGACTTTGGCTTACAATTTGCATAATATTCAGATAGATATAGATATTAAATTTTGGGAGGGGAATAATTTGAATTTGTAGAACTTAGTTGTTTTAACTAGAAATTGCTACATAAGTAAATACAAAAGGTCAGATTAAGGAATGGGGGTTGTAAAATGAAACTGTCAAGATCGTGGTGGACTCGGATGCTCACTGTAGGTTTAGCTTTATTGCTTACTTTCGGGCTAACCGCATGTTCCAAAAAAACAACAAATGATACGGAAGTAAAAGCACCTGAACAGAATCAAAGTACAACAGGGGAAATTGATAAGAATGACAAAAGTCCATTTAAGGTTACAATGGCCGGTGGCTCAGTAGGAGGTTTTTGGGCCGCTCTTGGTCCGGTCGTTGGTAATGCGTTTCTTAAATCATATCCGGCTACTTCATTCAGTTATGAACCTGGAAGTGGCGCCGGAAATATTAAACTTCTCTCAGAAGGAAAAGTGGAATTAGGAATTGTTCAATCAGTAGAGGTTATAGCGGCTCAAAAAGGATTGGATCCTTTCCAGAAGAAATATGATGATCTTCGTGCATTTGCCACACTTTATGATAATGCGGTATTACAAATTGCGGTCCGCAAGGAATTTGTGGATAAAACTGGTGCCAAGGGTTTTGAGGATATTGTAAAAAATAAGATTCCAGCCAACATTGGCATTAATCAAAAGGGGAATTTGAATTCTCTTGCAGGTAATGATGTTTTAAAGTCCTATGGAATTACTGAAGAGAATTTAAAGTCTTGGGGAGGTTCTTTAATCTGGCAGGGAAGTGCAACCCGTTTTGACGCCGTAAAAAATGGGCGTTTAGATATTACCCTTGACTTTACCTTCGCTCCTGAAGCAAAGATTACAGAGACGAGTGTCAATACACCTCTGGTAATGTGGTCTATTAATGATGCTGCAGCAAAAAAGTTAAAACAAGATTGGGATTTGAAATCTGCTGTAATCCCCAAAGGGACATATGAATGGCAAAAAGAAGATGTCAATACAGTTACCCTTAGTGCAGTCATTCTAGCCGGTTCCAAGGCAACCAAGCAAGATTTATATAAAATGGCCAAAGCCTTAACAGAAAATATTGATTTAATAAAAAATGTTCATCCATCAATGAAAGAAATGACTCCGGAGAAGTTAGCAAATACAGGTGTCTTACCTTTGGCACCAGGAGCAGAAGATTACTTTAAAGAGGCTGGTTTAATTAAGTAGTGTAGAATGACCATTCCTATTAAAATCCTGCTGGGACTAGATCAGTTCCGGCAGGGTAATGTCAATTTTTTTGAATTTGGAATTGAGGTGTATTGAGGATGTCCTCCGAACAACCGGTTGAGCAAATTTCCTGGTTAAGAGCCCTTCTTAGAGAGGGACGGAGAAGAAATCTAGAGGGGCCATTTCGTTGGCTTGTTATCATTCTTGCTATTGGATTAACAATTTTTGAAGTATGGCTCGGGGGATTTGGTACACTGGATCCGTACCAATATACTACGATTTTTTATCCAATAATGTTAGCAATAGCTTTTTTATATTTTAGTGCAACAGAAAAGGCAAAGGGAAACAAGCCCACTTGGTTGGACATATTTTTTTCCTTGTTAGCGCTAGGTATTGAACTTTACTTCTTCTTAAATATCGAACAATATCTGCAGCGCATTCCCTTGTTTAATCCTTTAACACCTATAGAAACAGTTATAGGGATTATTTTAGTACTCTTGAGTTTAGAAGTTACCCGAAGGGTTTTGGGGCCAACCATGACCTTACTAGTATTAGCGTTTATGGGATATACATTCTTTGGGGACCTGCTCCCGGGTGCTTATTCACATCGGCATATAACACTCAATCATTTTCTTGATAATATTATTTATACTGTAAATGGTCTTTTTGGTACCCCCATTGCAGTAGCGGCCACCTATGTATTCCTGTTTGTCTTGTTCGGAAGTCTATATACACAGGCCGGTGGTGGAGATTTCTTCTTTAAGTTTGCTGCCTCCATAGCCGGGCGTTCAACCGGGGGGCCCGCTAAAATAGCCATCATATCGGCCGGTTTGTTTGGCATGATTTCGGGAAGTCCTACTTCAGATGTGGTGACAACAGGATCAGTAAATATCCCCATGATGAAAAAAGTGGGGTTTAATCCAATATTTGCCGGAGCAGTAGAATCGGCTGCATCGACGGGTGGTAGTATCCTGCCACCTATTATGGGCTCGGCGGCGTTTTTAATGGCCGAATTTGCTGGAATACCCTACAGAGATATTGCTGTCGCTGCTGTCTTACCTGCTCTGCTCTATTATTTGGGAATCTATCTCCAGATTCATTTTCGCGCTGAAAAGAACGGCATGATGCGGATGGCTGATGAAGATGTACAGGATATCTGGACAGTCCTGAAAGAAGGCTGGATCTATATCATACCCTTAGTCTTTTTGGTATACTTAATCATTCGCGGTTTTACACCCTCTTATGTAGCCGTAATGGCTTCGGGTCTAGTGGTGTTGTTAAGCTGGTTTACTCCGGAAAGACGAATTGGACTGCGCCGTCTGATTGAGGCATCTGAAGAGACGGTTCAGCGTATGATTGCAGTAACTGTGGCTTGTGCTGCTGCCGGAATGTTAATTGACGGGGTAATGCTTACAGGACTTGGTACTAAATTTGGAGCGTTGATCTTTGGTATGACAGGAGGAAGTATCTTTTTTACCCTTTTAGCTACTGCAATTTTATGTATCATTCTTGGTATGGGGATGCCAGTCTCTTCAGCCTATATCATTACAGCTGTATTAGCAGCCCCCATCTTAATTAAGCTTGGCTTACCTACAATGTCTACCCACCTCTTTATTGTTTATTATTCATGTTTATCAGCTATTACCCCTCCGGTTGCAGTCGCAGCATATGCTGCTTCGAGTATTGCTGATGCCAATCCGATAAAAATTGGGCTAAGTGCCTCAAAGATGGCCTTCGTAGGCTTTATCCTTCCTTTTATGTTTGTTTATCAGCCCGCATTAATCCTACAGGCTGGAATTATTAGCATTATTCTGGCTATGATAACAGCAATTATCGGAGTTATTGCCCTGGCTTCATCTGTAGAAGGATGGATTATTGGGAATGCCCTGAAAAACTGGGAACGGGCAATTATGATGGTGATGGGGCTTGCTATGGTATATCCTGGATGGATAAGTGATTTGATTGGATTAGTGGTCTTTGTTATGGTGCTTATGCCTAAAGTAAGAAATAATCGTGCTTCTCTTGTAAATAAACAAAGTGAGCCACTTTAAAGTCAATATGCATAAATTGAATATATTAATTCCCCAAGACATAGTTAGAGGATCCTCACAGATTAAATCTTACTATGCCTCTTTTTCTGTTTACCGATTGGCTTTGAGGCATCACATGTATATGCCACAAGGAACCTATTGTTCGTTTCCGATACTTATGGTATGGTATTTATAGGAAATAGATATAATGGGGGCAAGGACTATGAGGGCTATGGATATATCTTCATACGTCGCAGGAAATAAACTCAAAATTAAGGCTGAGGAACAAAGACGCTTGGATTTCTATAAGGTAGCCCGCGAGAAAGCGAAGAAAGTTGCTAAGACCCTACGAGATTCATTCCCAAATATCGAGGTTTATCTATTTGGCTCTCTAACGACAGATATGTATGAATTGGAATCTGATATTGACATAGCTGTAAAAGGATTACTGGAAGAAAATTATTTTAAGGCGTATCGGATTGCCGAAGATATTGCAGAACCTATTCCTCTAGATTTTATCCAGTTCGAATTTGCTCAAGAATCTATGCAGGAACGTATTGTGAGAGATGGGGTGAGGATATGACGAGTGAAGAGAAGAAACGGGTTCAGTATAAACGGCTTATTGTTGATATTAAGGATGATTTGGATTCAGTCCGAAAAATTGCCGGCTACATTAAAGAAATAACTCGAGTTCTGGAAAATGAGAAGGGGCCGGTGCGAGGGTCTGACTTGATGGCCTGCGCAGGATATTTACATCAGATGGCGATTGAATATGCCAGAGGTGAAACCTACAGAGGGAAGACCTCGCCCTATTGGTATACCAGCGAGAACTTCTTTGAATTATTTCAATCATTCAGCGGATCGGTTAGGGAACTGATAGTGCAAAGCTCTTTACATTTTCAAAGCTATTGGGACGTTATGAGTTATCTAAGGATAAAAAGTTTATCCGTTTCCCTGAAGGAGCCAATTGGATTGTCTCCTCACCGATAAACGATATTCTA
>LADV01000315.1 GCA_000961805.1 Peptococcaceae bacterium BRH_c23
CTACTACCAGGCCCTTCTCCTTCTGGGGATTCCGGAAGATGAGCGGGAGAAATTTATCCTGCAGCATGATGTAGAAGATATGACCATCCGGGAGCTGGATCAGGCTCTCAAAGAACGGAATCAAACCGCTCCGGAGAAAGAGCAGGCTCAAGTCACGCCCCTGCCAAATAATCCTCAGGATATCAAACTAGAATATCTAACCGTCAAAAAAATCGACAAACCAAGAAGCAGCCCAAAAGCAAGCTATTACAAATACAGCGTTATTTATCAGCTTTCAGTCTGTAACACCCATAATCAGCTTGAATCTGCAACATGCTAACCCCTTCCCTCCATCTGCTTTCACAGACTTCTACGGTACTATGGGTTAGTCGGACTTCCTATAATGCGTTTGCTCATCTTGCTCGTTTCCTTACTTGACTTTGCATACTGGTTTCCCAGACACCATAGGACCTCAGCTGTTCTATTAACATACTTATCATCAAACTCGCCAAGCCCTCTGACCCCGGAAGAACTCTACAAATCTCACCGTTGCGATTTGCATAATGTTGTCTGCTACCGTAAAGACAGTATCGACCCCTTCATTTAGATAATAATTTCGTGGCTCAATTGCTTCACTTTCGTTTCGGCTCGTTTGCTCCCCGCCCTACGCTTAAACCTAATGTTACCATTTCGGCTCCAAGGACTAGGTACAGGCTACTGGTTAGGTATTACCTGATAGGATTTTCCTACTGTATGTTAATAGCTTACTAATGAAAATAGAATTGCTTCCATTTTCAAGAGGAAACATCGCGCATTTGCGTGCTGCTTCGCAGCTCGCTCCTTTGTAATATTATACCATAAATTACCTTCTATCTCAACTACGTTTCTCACCTGAAAGACACGGGGAAGGTTCTTCCGTCAATATAGACGAATCTTTCGTCTCCTGTTGCGTTATCGCAATAATTAGGTTCACCTTTGCTTTGTCCACCCATCATTGTATAATATTAAAAGGCTAAACTAGAGAAGTATGAGGTGGCCTTTTTTGTTAATCTTACTAACGATTTTCAACTCAATGCTCATGGTGACGGGTCAAACCCTTTGGAAATTAGGGGCATCAGGAAAAGAGATTCATAGTCTCGGTCAACTCCTCCGCCTTTTTCTAAGCCCCTATGTGATTGCCGGCCTCACGGTGTACGCCTTTGCGTCCGTTCTTTGGATTTATATTCTAAATAAAGGTGAGCTAAGCTATGTTTACCCCATTCAGAGTACGGCCTTTATTTTTGCCCTTATTATAGGTACAACAATTTTTAAAGAACACCTGACGCCCACAAAGGTCATCGGGGTCTTAGTGATTTGCCTGGGTGTTATTATTATCACACGGAAGTAGGAATTATAATGTGGAAAGCTGTTCAGTATTTACCGGAAAATCTACAGGAAACCATCGCAATGACACGAGAGTATTACGGGGAATCCTGGATTTCTGACATCGGATACTTGAAATGGCAGTATGAAGCCAACCCTGCCGGACCGGCGATGATCCAATTAGCCCGAGATGTGGAAACGGGTCAGTTGGCCGGTCAATATGTAGTGATTCCGATGCGTTTTAAAGCGTTTGATCAAACGGTGAACGGAATCCTCTCCCTAAACACCCTCACTCGCCAAATCTATACCGGACAAGGAATTTTCACTGGTTTAGCCAAAACCGCTTATCGCGAGTGTGCTGAGCAAGGATCGGACTTTTGCTATGGGTTTCCCAATCCGAATTCCTACCCTGGATTTACGAAAAAGCTGGGGTTTACGGACATAGGTTGCGTCCCTTTGTTACTCCGTCCCTTGAACCTTAGAGCCTTGATCAAAGACAAAGTCGGGTCCGCGCTGCTTGCTTCTTTCACCCTTCCCTTCCAGCCTTTTTATAAGGTCAAAGAACGCTCAGATGAGCGCTATGAGGTCTATCCGCTCACTGCCTTCAATCTCACTGAAATGAATGTTTTCTGGGCTAAAATACAAGACAAATACCCCATCATCGGAATCCGCGATGCAGACTATATCCGTTGGCGCTATTTTGAAAATCCCTATCGGGACTATCAGCTTTACGGAATTCGCAAAAAAAATGGTTCTGAGCTTATCGGTTATATAGTAGGACGAACCACCGAAGTGGAGGGTTTGTCTTCTGGTATGATCGTCGACTTCCTGATCGATCCGTGCGTTCCTGATGCAGGAACGCTTCTCATCAATCGTCTCCTACGTTTCTTTGTCGATAACAACATGGATATGGCAGGGTCGCTCATGATGCCCCACACGGAAGAATCTCGCCTTCTCAAAGGAAATGGCTTTTTCACCTGTCCTAAAGCCTTGGAGCCACAACCGTTCCCGGTAATTTACCGCAGGCTGCGCCTCCAAGGGGGAGGCGTAGGGAGCCATGAGAAAGAGGACCATGGAGATGGTGTCCAAGACCCTTTCCTTCAACGAAATCACTGGTTCTTAACTATGGGTGATTACGATGCTATTTAACAAGTGAACTCGTTCAGCTAAAGCTGAACATTGAGACGCCGGTGACGATAGTCTCCGGTACGATAGTCTCCAGTGGAGATTATCGCCGAAGCCATGACGTGATCCCTAAAGAAATACCTACCGGCATAAGATAGATTATCGCCAAAAGCGCACAGCCCTTAATGAATAGGTCGCGCTGAATGATGGGTTTCACCGAGCCGCCTATTCTCCACAGGAAGACTTCATGGCGAAGGATAGACTAATGTTAAGGGCTAGTCCCAAAGGAACACTTTCGCCCATTGGAAATCTACCTCTACCAAAGCAGGATATGAAACACCAATTTTTATAGAAGGATTCTTAGACCCAGATAAATCTATAATTCATTATTTTTTCAGAGAAATAATATTTAGGTTATCTATTAGCCTCATCTGTACGAAAGCAGGGTTAAGCTATGAAGAATATACTAACCGTCGACTTAGAAGAGTGGTTTCATGCTAACTATGACGATAACGTTTTCGATGCCCAAAAAACCTACGAAGTACGTATCGTTCAAAATACGGAGCGTCTTCTAACTCTATTTGCCGAACATAAAGCTAAAGCTACCTTCTTCGTGTTAGGCTACGTTGCTGAAAAGCACCCCCAACTGATTCAAGATATAGCAGCAGCTGGACACGAGATTGCCTCCCACGGATATGCTCATCAACTTATTTACGAACAATCACCGAGTACGTTTAGAGAAGATGTCAGCCAAGCGAAGAAACGCGTTGAAGATATCATCGGCAAGACCGTCAAAGGATACCGTGCACCATCTTGGTCCATCACGACAAAATCCCTCTGGGCCTGGGACATTTTAGAAGACCTAGGGTTCGTCTACGACGCAAGCGTCTTTCCGATCGAAACATACCTCTATGGTTTACCTTCCTCACCCCGTTTTAATTATCACCCTACATCCAACGGTAAGACACTCAACCTCCTAGAGGTACCTTCCTCGACGGTTCGAATTTTCAATAAGAATATCCCTTTTGCTGGTGGCTTTTATTTCCGAGTCCTTCCCTATCCTCTGATTGCACAGTGCATAAAAACAGTCAATAAAGAGGGACAACCAGCTATCGTCTACCTCCACCCCCGCGAGATCGACCCTGAGCAACCTCGGCTCACCCTCAGCAGAAAAGAAGGCCTCATCCATTATTACGGAGTTAAGGGGTGCGAGCAGAAGTTGATACGCATTTTGAAAAAGTTTGAGTTTACTTCGATTGAAGGGTATTTTGGACTATGAACAAGCTAAGCCATTGAAATTCTAGGAGAGGTAGAATTTGAGCCAAGGGCATGCGAATGCTTCTCTCAAAACCTGCCACCTTGAATATTATTAGAAAATAATATTCAATAAAATGGTTTCAATCTATGAGAACATTACAAAGTCGTCTATACAATATGAAACGAGATCAAAGGGTTTACCGCCTCGATCTCGTTTCTTTTTTAAAGGAATTCTTCATTCCTTACTATTTTCGTCTACTCCTATAAGAACTTCCATATAAATTTTTTCAGAAATTCTGTAGTTATTTTCAATTAACTTATCCAAACAAACTTTCAAACTTTCAATTTTACCGTTGAGTTTAGCGAGTTTCAAAAAGCCAATTAATCCAGTCGGTTCAAGAAGCATCGCTTCGGCTAGACCTCGTGCAGCTTTATCGTCAATTAGAATATATTGCGCATTCAATTCCCTAGCTGCCACTATTACTTCTAATTCGCCTCTATTCAATTTACCAATATAGCGATTGATCAGTAGCTCTTCTTTAACGGAATAAATCTTAATATAACCTCGTTTGACAGCCGTTTCTAATTCTTCTTTACCTAGCCGATTCTGCCCCTCTTGGACTACCTCTGTATAAACTGCTTGCGTTACTATTACCTGGTCAAAAAGGTCCCATAAAAGATGTACTAATCCTAAAGAGGCAAGACCAATGACCGGACTAGAATTACAAATCACTAATTCTAATTTTCTGGTCATTTTTTAAAATCCATTTCTTTCAACATTTTTTTGATTGCCCGTTCATCTTGGTACAAATGCTCTTCTGAATATTCTCCCCACGGAAGCCCTTGTTCTTTTAACATGTCCATAAAATCTACTAGTGTTTCACCCGAGAGCTCTGCCGCCTTTTCCAAGGAAACTGTTTTTTGAGCAAACAGATTAATTGCAAAAGCTACTCTGACTTTTTTGTTGATAGAATTCCCATTAATCTTATCCAAAAATGGTAGTAATTCTTCAGGTAATTGTAATTGAAAGGTTGATTGATTTGACATGATTATCAACTCCACAATTTAAAATACTTTTTATCAATTATAACACAAATACAATTGTATTACTTATTATTTGTAAATTTTTGTAAATATAATTGCTTTCCCTCAACTGTATTTTGGGGTGCTGAACAGCATCTAGTACGCATCTTGAAAAAGCTCGAGTTTACTTTAATTGAGGGGAATTTCACTATAGAAAATAAGAAACGAGATCGTAGAGTTTACGATCTCATTACAAGTCTGAAAGCGTTTTCATCTTATAGATTTAAGCTTTACAATGTCACCCCAATTATTCGCTGTAATTAGTTCAATATTTGATAGGCTTTTTCCAAAGGCTTTAATTTCTCCACTTATCTCCGCTATATCAAACGACATCTTATCGTGTTCTGCTTTATTGACTTGTGTTAAATGTTCTAACGCCATTAATATCTGTGTATTTTCGTTAATCTGATTCCTTTGATAGTCTACTTTTTCTGATAATGTATTAATTTGATTACCTCGACTGTCTACCTTTTCTGATAAAGTAGTAATTTGATTTGATAGGGAATCGAATTTGTGATTAAAATCGCTTTTTAAACATTCTAGTGCCTGAAGGATTTTATCTTCCATTCCTATCACTTTCTTTCTATGCTTAATCATATGTTCCATTATATCATAGCACTTCGATAAAATCATTGTGGATTTATATTATCTGCCGAAGACTTGCTTCAAATCGATTATAATGTCCGTGAACAACTTGCACGAGATCGAAGGGATTACCACCTTCGATCTCGTATTTGATTCACATCCGCCCTCAGCCTAAGGAGCGCCTTTCTACTTCTACACGCGACAACCTTCTCCAGAAACCCTACCCAGAAGGAGCGCTTTTCTGCTAAGCGGATGCTTTAGTGCAGCCGCTATCCAAACGAGCGCCCGACGGTTCGCACCCCGTCAGCGCGCCGCAGGTTCACATGCATCCAGCCCTGAGGTTCGGACGCGCTCGCGAACCGTCCAGCTCGTCAGCGGCGTAACGTGCAGACGCGTGCAGAAAAGCGCTCCTCCCCCCGTCGTCGGCGTGTACAAAAAGCTCCCCTAATCATCCCAAATCCTACTCATCATCGAGTTAAGAATAATCGCCAAACTCACCTTAAACATATAATACCCGCTCTTAAACGGCGTAATCGACGAACTCCCAGACAACCGTGCATCCATTTCAACCGAAATCTCTATCACCCTTAACCCGTTCTTAAGTAAAGTTACAATAGCATCAGGCTCCGGATAATCTGTGGAATAATGGGCAGACACAATCCGCAAGGCCTTTTGATTATAGGCGCGAAATCCCGACGTAGGATCCGTATAAACCCTACGCACAACAGACTGGATCGTTTTACTTAACAGATAAATTCCTAAGCGCCGTGGCCAGGCAGATTTATATGACGTTTTCATTAAAAATCTTGATCCGATGGTTACATCGGCTTCCCCCATCAGTACAGGGTCGACTAATTTCTTAATTTCTTCAGCTCTGTGCTGTCCATCTCCATCAACTTGTATGGCAACGTCATAGGAATTCTTCACAGCATAAAGAAACCCTGTCTGAACCGCGCCTCCAATTCCAAGGTTAACTGGCAAGGAGATCACCTTCGCACCCTGCGCACGAGCAACCTCGGCGGTCTGATCGGTGGACCCATCATCAATGACCAGGACATCGAGCCAAGGGGATGCTATTTTTAGGTTTCGGACTACAGACCCGATATTATCTACTTCATTCAAAGCAGGGACTATTGCTAAAATTCTTTTCATTTTGTTTCGTCCTACACGTCCTTACGGCTTATTTCTAAGCTGGCAGGGTTTTCTTCCAAACGTTTTAAGTCATCCTCGAGTAAAGCGATCCGTTGTATTAAAACCCGATTGTTCGAACTTAATTTGGAAATTTCCAATGAAAAATGAACACACAAGACAAACACCAGAACTCCAAAAATTACGAAGATCGCAGATGGGGCATAATAAATCCCCATCAGGTCGGCCAAATACTCTACCCCATTTTTCCAGAGGGAAAGACCGATCATACCCAGACCTGCAACAATCCAAATCAAAGAGTACTCTACCGCTAAGCGTCGCCGACGGACTTGTTCAACGATAAAACCGGTTACCAGCATGCTTGCTATAAAAACGAGAATTTGAACGCGTGACAATTTATCTCCCCCCACCTGTTCGCGGATTCACTCTGGCCAGCCTCCCGATACCTTTAAGGGCCATCACTACCACTAAGGATGCGAAGAGGATCATTGCAGGCATCACGGGTAGCCGATAGCGAGCCCCGGATACAACCGTGATCATACTCACAATAAAACTATAATAGGCTGTAAAAAGCAACAGAAAGCTATACTTTCTAAATTGGAAAAGACTGATAAATACCCCGAAGAGTCCCAAGAGGAGATACCATTTATCCCATTGATCTCCCTGCATTTTATAAGAATCGCCATCAGCAGGAGTAACTGGTTGCCAGAATAGGTTAATTTCTTTGGTTAGCGTGCGCTGCAAAAACTTTACGGGATGCTGAAGGATATAAGCGACTGCCAATTGCTTATATTCCTTTTCTTGTTCTAGAATGGGTAGTTTTTCGATTCGGGCCTTTACTTCTGGATCATAACTTGGTTGAGTAAACGTAAAGTATTGATTCGTCATTGTCAAGGGATTATTCCCTAAGTAAAATTCATAGGAACCATAATTTGATACTGCAATAAACTGATGATACTTTATTCCGTTGCGTATCCACCAAGGACTCATGACTATAATGGTCATCATAACGATGATAGCAAAGTCTCTGATGGCAATTTTTAAACGGCCACGATGCATCCATAAAATCCATAGCCCCAGAACCGGGAAAAAAAGCAACAGTATAGGGCGAACCAGATTAGAAATTCCGATCACCGCCCCTAAGCTTAAGAGGGTTCTGAGTTTTGGCTGTTTGGCCTCTTTAGCATAGAGGGTTAAAACATAAAGGAAAAGCGTGATCGTAAAAACGTAGGTGATCTCTGTAAGAACATACATCCCCCAGAATGCAAACAAAGGGTAGCCTAGGGTCAGAGCATAGGGTATCAAGGCATATCGCTTGCCAAACAATAGTTCACCGGTCTTATACGCGAGCACTGCACTGGCCGCTCCAAACGCAGCGTGCAGAACAAGGATGACCATGCCATAACTTTTAAAGCCGAAGATCCCATAGATCAAGGCCAGGAGCAAGGGATAGATTGGTCCAACCACGTACTCGCGTGTTTGGGCGACCGCTCGTACTGCACCACCATTATCTACCTGGGCAAAATTCCCCGAATTCACGAGCCCATGACCTTGGAGAAAGTTTTCGGCAATATTAGAATAGGTAAATCCATCAGGGGAAATAAAGTAGCTCACACTATATGATTTAATATAGAGTAACTCTATGCCCAAGGCCATCAAAAACAAGAGTCCTGTAATCCAATTATAATGTTTAGCCAATGATGTCCACCCTTTTCGATGTACGAGGTTCGATGCACGAGGTTCGAATTCCAGTGTCTTTATACGTTTAGCCAATGATGTCCATCCTCTGTGATTTAGAGTTTTACTGAGTTAACATATCACTTATAAGCTTCTCATTTGTACTTGGAATTACCCCAGTTCCGCCTAAAATATAAGCTTTGGTAGTCTTTCCAGATAAACTTTGCACGTAAGTTTGAGTATCCGAACTTAGCTCTCCTTTAGGGATCAGGATCATTGGGCTCCCACTCAAGGCTGCAAAGGCACCACCAGATAGGCCATCCGGGAAGTTCTCCCCAGTAGCAATCACAATCGATCGGGGATTTTGGTTGAAATATTTTACAATTTGCAACATCGTATCATATTTTGTCTCCCCAGCCAAGCGAAGGGGTCCATAGCTTTCCAGGGGACCTCCCTTAGCATCAAACGCCGTAGAGATCGCAAACTTTCCTCCTACGATGATGGTTTCAGTCACTTCAAAGTCCTTCAGTATTTGTCTAGAGGCCGTGGGTAACGTGCCTTGTTCCGTTAAAAGGATAGGAATTCCTAAAGCAGCTGCTGGGGCAGAAGCAGATAAAGCGTCTGGAAAACTTGTACTGGATGCCAGGATCACCTGTTTACTCGACCCAATCTTCCGGGCAATGGCTGCTGCCGTATCGGCCGCCGAAGCTCCGAAGATACGCTCATAAACTATTTTTTCTTCTGCAAGTGAGTCCGAGACCTTCTTAATTATGGCGCCCTCTCCACCAATGACATAGACTTTATCTCCAGCCCCCAGCCGTTTTATTTCTTGTAAGACGGCCTTATCGAGCTGATAAGGTGAAGTTAACAGTAAAGGTGCCCCCAGTTTCTTGGCTAATGGAGCAGCCGCTAAGGCATCTTGGAAGCGATCAACCCGAGCAAGGAGCACGATTGGGGAGGAATTGTCCGCCCACCCTTGTTGAGATATTTTGATTGCTGTCTCTTCTGCACGAGTGCCAAAGAGACGTTCAAGGCTGAAGGCCTCTGGTTGGGGTTGAGGATTCGGTATCGGCTCAGGGATCGTGCCTCGGCTTGGATCGTAGATAGGACTTGGGTCCGTACCAGCGCTTCGCGTGAGTTCGTTGCCGGTCTTAGCCCGTTCTGTGAGACTAGCATCGAGAATTGGACCCTCTAGAACCGCCAAATAATATTTATTCGCACTCGCCTTCGAAGTGGATGTCCCTTCAAGGGCTAATTTGTCTGCTTCAGCTAAGAGTTTGATATAAGAGTTAAGGAGACCCGTTTTTGCCTTTGCCGCGAGGCCTGCCTCCAGATCTGACCCCTGCAGAACCATTCCATAATCCTGTACAGCGATTAGGTTGGAGGGACCTGAACCTTCAAGGACCAGCTTATCTGCTTCAGTTATGACTTTGTTTAAGGCACTTAGATGTCCTTGGTTAGCACGTATTGAGATGCTGGCATCTAAATTCGGACCCTGCAAAACCGTCCAATAGTATTTTGCCGCAGTCGCGTAGGAAGAGTCCTTCCCCTCAAGCATCAAAGCATCTGCTTCAGCTAACAAATTCGCATAGGCACTCAGGATTTTCTGGGAGATGATCGATTTATCGGTGACCGTCGGACTATTATAGGCGGTGACATAAAATCCTAAAGCGTAATATGAACCCCAACGTGCATATTTGTACCAGTAATCTCCGTTAGCAGCCTGTGCACCAGGTCCCCCGCCGGATGAAATCAATGAAGTAGGATCAATCACTAAATCTCCTAAATGAGTCGGAGTTGGAGTGCTCCAGCGACTGGAGAAGTAAGGAGGATTCACTGGGGGCAGCATGGATTTAGAGAATTGTGTAGCGCCAGGGATGAAGGTTATTGCGCTATTGTACTTCTGTCCCATGAGATTAAATACCGAATCTTGGTAGGCGGATTTACCCGTAATGACATTCGGATTATTCCGTATTGCCCAACTATTGTAGCCCCACACGGCAAAATACCAGTTTTCGAGAACGTTTCGGTCCCCGTCCCCAATTTTTGGGTAAGCACGCCACTTTTGATTGAGCATCTGGCAACCCACTTCAATATTATAATCAATATCATTACTTAGTTTGTTGATTGTCTCAGTGTCATTGGCACTATATGAGGAGATTTGCATGATCCCAATTCCTATACCGTCGCGTCCTATTAATGGCTTATCCATTAATGGTTGTTTCGTCGTTGCATCCAGTTCGTATTGCTTCCAACCACTCTCCATCCAGGCTATGGATTTAAGGAGTACCGGTGGAATGTTATATTTATTCGCCCAAAATTCTAGTTTTTTGCCGATATCCTGGTAGTAAGCCGTTTGATCAACTGCGGCTGAAACCGATTTTGCCGGGATTAACTGCATAAAAAAAAGTCCTATAATCAGTACTGATATTATTTTCCTGAATGAGTAGGCTCTCATACTTTCTTCCCCTTCCTATCTGTGCAAAAGTCATAGACGACTTTCTCTTCCTTATTCGACATGAAAGGAGATTGTTCCTGCCCGAAAAACAGACCTTATCACCTGCAAATCTCCGCGTATGAAAAAAATCCTCTAGTCAACCTTAAATGGTGAACTAGAGGACTTATTTGGAGTGCTGCTGTCCAGGATTTTTTCTCTGACCACGTCTTCTCATCCGCTTTACGTGCAAGTTGTGCAAGTTGGGGACGGTTCTTGACTTGCATGACTTGCATTCATGATGCACTTTGCAAGTCGTACAAGTCAGGGACTGCTCTTAACTTGCATTATGGTCTATGGCTTCTGAACTTCGACCTCCGAATCAATCAGATGTATGGTCGGTCCTTCGATGCATCGTTCTATATCGTCCTGAATGCCGTGAACCATTATTTCATCTACAATTTCATTTGGCCGTCTCAAATGCCTAAGAACGCGGTAATCGAATATGGCAGGGACTTTTTCCGCCATTATTACCATGCTCCGTGGCTTACGAACCATCAGCCCCAGCATCTGACACGCAGCTTGAAGGGCGTTTCCTTTTTTGAAGGGTTCCGTTAGTTGATGGTATAAGTAGGAATCGGTTTGTCGTTTCAGGCGATTTTCTAAGGCTTGGATCACTTCTGGGCATTTTTCTATTAGTAGATATTCATGATCCTTGGCCTTCAGCTTGGTCAATAAAGATTGAGTGAGTTGAATTAAGCATTCCGTTGATCTTTGTCTGTGCGCGGTCAAGGAGTTGGCCCAAGCCCGACGTACATACAGGGGCTCCGAAGTAATAATCATATTTGCCCCATACAGTAGACATTCTAAGAGAAGAACGAAATCCTCCCCATAGGTAATTTCTTCTTGATAACTTAATCCGTTTTGCTTAAGGTAATCTCGCCGAAATAAGGGTTTTAAAGGTCCGAGGTCATATTCAACTACGTCAACCGCAGATGGATTCCACTTGTGAAACGAACGCTTCAGCTTTCCCAGGTGCGTTTCATTCCAAGGATTCTTCTCACCCTCAACATAATTTTGAATATCATCGGCCACTATATCTGCTTGATGCAGCATAGCCATTTTAAGCATTCTCTCCAGCCTGTTTTTCTCCCACCAGTCGTCTCCATCAAGGAGAGCAATCCATTCCCCTTGCGCGTTTTGGATGGCTACGTTGCGGGAATGGGACGGGCCGGAATTCTTCTTGCTGATGGTTAATTGAATCCTCGGATCCTTGATCGTCTTGATGATTTGCACGGTCTTATCCGTTGAAGCATCATCAACAACGATTAACTCAATATCTTGGATCGTTTGATCTAAGGCTGATCGCAGGGCTTGTCCAATATAATCTTGAACATTATAGGTGGGAATAACCACTGAAACAATAGGTTTCAAACGTCTATACCGTTAAAATGCGCCTTTCCCTGCGAAAACTACGAAAATTGTTTTCCACAGGATTTTTATATCTTGCCAAAAGCTCCAAGTACGAACATAGTCTAAGTCGTAGGCTAAGGTTTCTCCAAGAGTTAGCTCACTTCGCCCGTTTACTTGGGCTAATCCCGTGACACCGGGGAGGACATTAAGACGCTGACGCTGCTCACTCGTATAGAGCTTGGCTATTTCCGGAACCTCAGGACGGGGGCCGACTAAGCTCATATTTCCGATCAAAATATTAATAAGTTGAGGGAGCTCGTCTAGACTTGTTTTTCTGAGGAAATGGCCACTGCGAGTAATACGTGGGTCCTCTTTCTCCTGAAAAACAAAATTCTTCAGATCGTTAACGTTCTCTAGTTTGTCTTTCATCATGGCCTCTGCGTTCTGCACCATGGTTCGGAACTTATAAATCGTATAGAGTTTGCCCCTCTGCCCGACTCTAGTCTGCTTAAAGATCGCTGGTCCAGAGGAGTCGGATCGAATCCAGAGAACAACAAAAAGCCAGAGTGGAGATACTAGCACGAGGAGGGTTAAGGCTACCACAAAATCCAGTATCCGCTTCGCCACGAGTTGCCAACCGGAATATTCAAGCTCTTTACTGCCCGCGGACACAGAACTCTGACCCATCCGTATCTCCCCTTTCAAGCTTACTTAAGCGTTTCCGGTTAAACCTATTTTAAAACGATTCTCCAGCAAAGCCCAAGAGGCTTTGTTTGCAAAAAGTGAATGACTTGCGTAAGCAGCTAGCCAAACTTCGCATAAAACGGAAACGTAGGCGGGGTGGGGTATACGATGTACCCCACCGGCAGCCGAGACAGGGATGTCGAGTTGCCGGGAACCCCGCTGGAGTTGTAGTTTTAGGCGCTAGTTTGGCCTGCGAAACGCACGGAATGAACGGTTGCAAACAAAGCCTCGACCCCAGCGCTGCGTCACTTCCGGAAACGCTCCACCACTCGCCTTACCGCATCCACAACATCACTCGCGTCTTGCATCGTCATCTTTGGATACAGGGGCAAGGAAATTATGCGCTCAAAAATGCCCTCTGCAACAGGGAAATCTCCCTCTTTATATCCATAGGTGTCCCGATAATATGGATGCATGTGAACCGGAATAAAGTGAACACTCGTTCCGATATTTTCTTCTTTGAGTTGTTCGATAAAGGTTCCACGATCTATGGATAGTTTATCCAAATTCAACTTAATGATATACAAGTGCCAGGCATGTCTAGCATAATCCAGTTCAACAGGCGCTTCAAGCTCTGGCATCTTTCCAAACTCCGTATTATAATAGTCGGCAATTTCCTGCCGTATTCCTTGCATTCGTTCAAGCTTACTAAGTTGAGCTATTCCTAGCCCTGCCATAATATCGGACATATTGTCCTTATAGCCCGGAGAAAGAATTTCATAATACCATGAACCGGCTTCAGCATAGCGATTCCAAGCATTTCTGCTCATGCCGTGTGTGCTCATGATGCGCATTCGATTATACAGAGCTTCATCATCTGTCGTGATCATTCCGCCTTCACCGGTAACCAAATTTTTAGTCGCGTAGAATGAAAATGCCGTGGCATTTCCGATCGATCCAATCATTTTCCCTTTATATTGAGTGTAAACCGCATGGGCTGCGTCCTCTAGCACAAAAAGGTTATGTTCTCGGGCAATCGTCATGATTTCATCCATTTCACAAGACTGACCTGCCATATGGACAGGGATGATTGCTTTTGTCCGAGTCGTAATTTTTTCTCGAAGTTTCTTCGGATCAATATTCATGGTAATAGGATCAATATCCACAAATATCGGCTTAGCCCCTGTATGAATGACCACATTGGCGGAAGCAGCAAAGGTCATCGGAGTGGTCAAAACTTCGTCTCCCTCCCCGAGGCCCGCCGCCACAAGGGAAAGATGTAATGCGGCAGTACAAGAGTTCACTGCAACGGCATATTTTGCCCCTACATACTCAGCAAACCTTTGTTCAAACTCCATGGTTTTGGGACCCTTTGCAATCCAGCCTGATTTTAAACTGTCCACAACCCCGGCGATATCGTCATCTTCAATCAAGGGGACATTGTAGGGTAAGAACTCTTGACGTGTACACATTTTGCTTATTCCTCCATTTTGAAGCGCCTATTTTGCATCCTCAGACCCCTAAAGTAATTCTATTAACTCGTTTATCGTTAGATCTGCTTGTTCTAAAATACTCTTTAATGTCTTTATATCAACAATCGCTCCTGCATGAACCGGCACACAAACTAGACTTCCACCGGATCGTCGAAGGTAATGGTGACTTCCTCGTATATGTGAGATCCTAAAGTCCGCCCTCTTAAGCGCAGCTACAACATCCTTCCCCTCAACTCTGGGTATTCTGACCATAATCAGTAACTCACCTGCACTTCGTCCATTTCTACATCAGTTGAAGGGATAGGTAATCCTTCGATCACCAATGCTTCAAGAAAACCCTCAATTGCTTCCTGTACATGTTCGAGTGCTTCTCTTCGGTCAACGCCCTGCGTAACACAACCAGGAAGAGAAGGGACTGTGACAGTAAAGCCTCCACTTTCATTCTTCTCAAGAATTACCTTAAATCTTCTTTGCATTTAGAGAACCTCCTATAGTGGATTTGCTCTGAACTTATCCGACCTCCGGCTTCTGACTTCTGACTTTTGTTATATCCCTAGTTCTCTAAGCCAACGTTGAATGATTTCTGACCAGGCATAATTGTCTTCAACAAATTGTCGTCCTTTTCTGCCCATCTCCAAGCAGTTTGGGTTCCCCTTTAATTCGATAATCGCTCGCGCTAAATCTTCACTGTTTTCTGGTTCTACAATCACACCGCCACCTGAAGAAAGGATTAGTTCAACTGCCTCCCCTTCACCAGAATAGATCACCGGAACCGCCGAACCAAGTGCCGGGAACATTTTCGAGGGGCGCGCTCCCTCAAAGAGCTTATTTTTCTTCAAGGGTACAATACTTGCTGAGGACAAAGAGAAGTACCTCGGCATTTCCTGAACTGGTTGAAAATCCACAAAACTGACCTTGGATAATCCCTTTTCCTGTACGAGTGCCTCGAGCATCGGTTTCTCAGTACCATCGCCCACAAACAGGAATCGGACGTTTGCTTCATCTTTAAGTAATTCGGCTGTTCGAATGACGGATTCAAGACCCTGAGCATAGCCCATAGTGCCGGCGTAGATTAAGACAAAATCTTCCTCTTTAAGGCCCAGCTTCAGAGCCATTTCCTGATCTCGTTCACGAGGTGCAAATAGATCCAGGTTCACCCCGTTCGGTAGAAAGGTGACCTTTTCCTTGGGCACGCCTCGCTTCACCAACGAGTCACGAATCCCTTCTGTTTGGCAAGATATTTTCCAGGCTTTACGATAAAGTAGTCTCTCTAGCCCTTCTGCAGTCCTGATCATCCATTGGCTGTTGACGAGTCCCAAGGCAACGGCTGATTCTGGCCAGAGATCCGAAATATTCATAATAATACGTGTCCGAGTAAGCCACCCATAGATTAAGGCCGTGATTCCGAGAAAAAGTGGTGGAGACTCAAAAAATAGAATATCTTGTTTTCCTGCTTTGCTTAAGCCCCAGAATGAGGAGCCAACAAAGGAAAAATAATTAAGCAAGCGCTTCCAGAATCGTCCTCGTTGCACGGGATAAATCCAAGTCCGCCAAACTGGAATTCCCTCCACCTCATCCTTCATCCGCCAACGTCCTCGGTATTGCGGTGGAATCACGCCACTCGGATGATTAGGAAATGCAGTAACGACCGTTACCTGATGCCCATTTGATTGCAACCCTTTAGCGACTTCTTTGAGCCGAACCTGTGCAGCACCAGACTCTGGTGGAAAGTATTGTGTCAGCATTAAGATGCGCAATTAGACCTTACTCCTTCAAACCTACTTTTTTTACCTTAAAACTTTCCAGATCATACTTAGTTAAATATTATACAATATCTTTGTTCTTTAAATCCGGTCTTATCCTATAATAATCACTACATAAGATCCTTATTAGGCTTTGTCATAACTAGGATCGTTTAAGGAATTTTTTAATCGTTTCACCGTGTTTGGCATATACCGTTCGGCCAACTTTAGCAGCGATGGTCCGGTTCCGGTAAGCATAAAGATAATTTCGCTCCGTGCTGCCAAAACTCTTTTTGAATTTAGCAATACTGGGGATATTGGCCCCTACCATATCATAAAGCTGAATACCCAGAGCCTGAGCTCGTTTTAAGTACTCCCACTGAATGAGATTATTCGGCACGACTTTATTGTACTCTCGATCGGATACTCCGTCTAGGTAATAACTCACATTCCTGTCCCGAGGAAAGATTCCCCCTGCTATAATCTTGCCTTCATAACGAGCAAGTAAAACCACCAAATCTCCACTCGGATATAGGTTCTGCCAAAGGGATGTGAAGTATTCCTTGCTAAAGGGAGGTTCTTTCTCCTGACGATGGTAAACCCCACATGAGAGATCATAATACAGATCCAGCCACTCTTCAAGGGTTTGAGCTTCAACTACCTCGACCCCAGATTTCTCGGCTTTGCGTATGGCATTGCGGCATCGCACTTCCAGCCCCGCCCAAAGGGGTTCTAACTCGTTGGGAATCTGTAAATCTAAGGTGGTGAGTTGCTCCACAGTGTACCCGTTTTGTTCGAGGTCTTCTTTTCCCATTACTTCTGGAAGACCGAGTTCAAGATAGTCTAAACGGTTTTTTGAGGCGTACTCTTCGAGGGCCGATAATACATCGGCCATGGATACATCGCCCAATGGACCGCTGTGAGGGGTGGCCGCACCAGAGAGTGGGCTACCTGCTAATTTGAGCAGGCTCATTTTTCGCTCGACTAAAGGGAGTAAACCCTTCAGTGCTCCCATTTCGTCAAATAAACCCAGGCGGTTAACTCGTAAACCAAATCCCACTTCTATGATTTCTTGCCATTCCCAACGGTGGAAAAGTGACCCCAAAGGCATGCTCTTTTGAAAATCCTGCCAAGCTTCGCGCTCAACTGGCTGTAATTTTAGGCTCACGTTTTTTCTCACTCCCAACGTTATCGGCGATACTAAAGAGCATTCCCATGCTGATCCAGATCAGAGGATCCTCAAAAAAACGGGCTTCGGCTTGTGAGCTGATGAAAACTGTTGTAATCCATAGGAAATAACCCACACCGGTGATATACCGGTCAACTTCGTTTTCGTTTTCGTTTCCGCTTCCATTTCTACTTCCGTTTTCATTTCCGTTTTCATTTCTGTTTTTATTTTGGTTTTTACTTTGGTTTTTACTTCTGCTATGCTCGAGCCCACCCTTACGTAATCGCCAAAGTACCCGCATCAAAGCTAACCAGACCCAGGTCAGGGCAGCCAGTCCTATTAATCCCAGTTCTGCTGCAATCGTGAGCAGGGTTGTATGCGAGAGGGTTGCCCCCTCAACATCTGGGATCACTGTTTTCAAGTACAGGTATTGAGTTAAAAACATTTTCTGAAAGCCACCTAATCCTACCCCAACGACCGGATGATCTGTGAACATTGCCCAGGCCGCTTTCCAGAGATATTGCCTCTGGGCATCTAAAGCGCCAAATCCTTCCCGAAATGTCAGCAGACGCTGCCAAATGGTGGGGCGCATAGCCAAAATCACTGTTCCGATGAGTCCCAAGAACCCAATGGGCAGAATCATCTTTTTCCGTGGAATCAGCAGGAGCATAAGTACTAAGACCATCGCCAAAGTAAGAAGTCCGCTGCGGGAGAGTGTAATGGCTAACCCCCCCAGCAAACCCAAAAGGGATCCCATATAAATTATACGTTTCCGCACTTCGGTATTAAGGTATTGGAGAATTAAATTTGCTACAATCGCTAAAATTAGATACCGAGCAAAAATATTCGGATCGACAAAGGTCGCGTTAACACGGGCAATCATGCCCTCAGCCAAATATCCCCGCCAAATAAAATGGCGTGTCACACCTTCATAAAGGGCCAGTGGGACCATCGCCACCCCAACCCAATGTACAACTCGAAAAGGCCAGAGGATGTGTTTGCGTTCTGTAAGCAGGCCAATGCTAAGATAAAGGGAAAATAAGGTCAGCAATCGAACAACTTCAACGACTGTATTACTTCGATCGACGGAATAAAGGAAGCTCAAGGCACCGACTACAATATAAATCATAAGCGCTCGAGTTAAGTAATGAGTTAGGATTACTTTTAGTTCTCGGCGTTTTTCTGGTTCTATCCAAAGACACCTAAGGGCCGCCCCAATGATACCAAGGGTTAGAAGACGAGCGAGACTATTTATCTGAGAACCAAGCGGTCCCAAAGGAGGAAACCACTCAATAGAAATCTCTAAAGCGATCGCTCCTGCTAGTAACCAAATTAAGACTGCTGGCTTTTTCCAGCCCCAATAGAGTACTGTAGCTACACTAGCCAAGAAAAACAGCCATTTTAAGATGAGAAGCCCCATGTTAGCTCTCTCCTTCCACTTCAAGTGTAACTAAAGTTTGGACTGGAAAATCGATATAACCGTCTCCCGCCTCATAGGGAACGGAAGCCACCCGAACCTTATGAGGGTCGAGATGTAGGCGAATTCGAACGGGCGGGATCGTAGGTCTACGCTCTTGGTTTTGGTCTGAGTTTTGGTCCTGATTTGGGAGAGTACACGAAATCTGCCATTGTGTCCCTTGGATCTTAAGTTCGACCTTACACTGACGTCTTAAAGTAAACCAACGTAGAACATCTCTTGGTACGGCGATCCAGGCACCATCTGCCCTCCCCTGTTCAATCAAGCGTTCATAGACTTCTCCCCAATAACGGGGAGCGGTAAAACTCTGATTATGCCAGAGTAAACTTACTGCTCCACCCAAGCGCTTTGCCCAGTCCAAAATCGGTTTTGCCTTGTGAAAGGCATCCTCCCGATTTAAGTCAAGGTGCTCCTCTCCCAAAAGGGCACCGTCTTGGATATGGAGCGGAAGTTCCCAGAGAGTCTGGCAATTCAGCGGATGGTAGGGTTGCAGGGTTCCAGCACGAAAGCCGACAACTTCATTGAATCCAAACGTCGCATCATACAGGAATCTACCCTCTTCCAATACCTTAAAGGATTCTGGGGATTGAAAGTATAGCCAGTGCATTCGAACCCCAATCTCATCCCGTCTGGTCAGATTAGCGATACGGCTATGTTCGGCCCAGGCTGAAGGTTCGTTATGCCAAGCATCAATACCATGGACCCCTGCCTCCCATCCACCCTCTTCCAAGTGGTTGAGCAATTCTTTATAAGTACTCACGTCATAATACGACGCTCTGTTTGTCGGCGCACTTTCTATATCTCTGTCTTTGTCAGTCTCATTATCTTTGTCTTTATTTTTCCTTAATCGTTCCGGCAAAATACCCGGTTTCTCTGGAAAGGGCATAAAATAAAGACTCGACCGAACCCCTAAGCGTTTCTCCAGCTCGAGAAGCTTTGGCAGGGCCCGCTGCCAGACATCATGCCCAACTCCTAGCTTCGCCGCCCACGTTCTGGCCATTTCCCAAATCGTGCGGAAGTGTTCTGACGTCTGTACCTTTCCCCCTCGCCAGCGTTTCCAATTCAGAACCGAACTACGGTAGAAATATCCCAAAAAGGTGCGGGCAATAGGCATTTCCTTAAGGCTTAAGATATCGATGTCATGGGTTAACGTCATGGCATAGGAATATCCCCAGGGGATGGGCGGGAGTTCTATGTAATTTCTAACTTCCTGGCGTAAGACCTCACGAATTTCCTCGAGGATCAGATCGAAGGTAGGCTTGCTCACGTCCTTTTCGGTATACTCTCGACCATCCATAAGCAGGCGAGTCCCCTCCAGACCAAGATTAAATGCAAACGTCTTGATTCGAAGACCTGAGTTTTCTCCGCTTACCGGCCCACAGACCAAGATTAGAGTATTAGTCTTTAGTCCTCTTAAGCTGGAGAGGGAAATTCCATCAACTAAGATCGCCTTGTATTCGGAAAATGTCTCGCATTGTGAAACCACACCCCAGTCCACTCCCAAGAGACCCGCGATCTCTCTATAAACCGGCTTTAGGTGTTCTGAGACGAAAAACCCCACTTGTCCTGATCTTGATCCTTGTATCGTTTTTTGTGCTTCGCTCACGAAGCTCACCCTCTTTTCCCTTCCATGGCCGCCACGATCTCTGCACTGGCCCGACCGTTACCATAAAGATTTTCTAGATAAAGTGGCAAGGGTTGGTTGCGGTAATTCATGACTGCTCCCACAATCTCCTCCGGATTGGCGCCCGTAAGGGTATTCCAACCCGTATTCACGGTCTCTACCCATTCAGTTTCATCTCTTAGAGTCACACAAGGAACTTGCCATAGATACGCTTCTTTCTGGACACCTCCAGAGTCTGTCAGAATGAATTCCGCCTCTTTTTCTAAAAAAATCATTTCTAAATATCCCACAGGCTCTATAACATCAACATTCTTTGGTATCGTCAGATGGTGATCTTTGAGGAGTTTCTTAGTTCGTGGATGTAGAGGGAGCACAATCTGTCCCTCGATTTGGGCAAAAGCATGCATAATCCCCTGAAGCCGACTCGGATCATCCGTATTTTCGGCCCGATGCACGGTGGCTAAAAGGTAGGATTTCTTCGGATAACGAAGGTTCTTCTGAAGACTTCGTTCCTCTGCCCGCCGAGCATGGTAGTAAAGGGCATCCGCCATAACATCTCCGGTCCGTACTACCCCTTGAGTTAGGCCTTCCAGACTGAGATTTTTCACGGCCTGATCAGTCGGGCAAAACATCAGAGTTGAGATATGATCTGTCAGCACTCGGTTCACTTCTTCTGGCATCTGACGATTATAACTCCTCAACCCCGCTTCAACATGAGCAATCGGAATATGCAGCTTTGCTGCGGCCAAAGCACCTGCCAAGGTGGAATTTGTGTCTCCATAGACGAGAACCCAATCGGGTTTTTCCTTCAGGAGTATCTCTTCTACTCTAGTTAACATTTCTCCCGTTTGAGCACCATGCTGTTTTGAACCAACCCCTAGAAAGTAATCGGGCTTGGGAATTCCTAATTCTTCGAAGAACACATCCGACATTTGGTAATCGTAATGTTGACCAGTATGGATTATTTTCTCCTCATGGTTTTTCCGTAAAGCCTCTGAAAGCGGCGCGGCTTTTATAAATTGAGGTCTTGCACCCAGGACGGTAATCACCTTCATGCTTCTTGCTCCTTGTATATCGAATTAGTTAATTGCCTAGCTATCAACACAACCCATTTTCACGATTTTATGCGACTCGTGACCTTTTAGCAAGTAAAGTGGAGTGGGACAACTGACCTGTCCCCTCGTCCCTTGCCTCTAACTCCTCGGTTTTAACCGACTTGTCACCTGGCGGACGAGATACCCACCAATGCGTCGAAAATCATTATCGAGACTGATCAGGATTATTAAATATAAGGTTCCGGCAATGGCCGCTGATGTTAAAGGGTGAAGATGACGAAGGAAATAGGCAGTGAGGCCCATAGCCAGTGAGGCTAAGAGAACGATAGGAAGTTGTTTGAAGGTTTGAAGTTTATAAACGTAACGCCGAACAACCCAGTAGAACGCAACGTAGACATACAATTCGGTGATCAATGTCGCTACGCTCGCTCCATATATCCCATAGCGAGGAATTGCATATAGATTAATCACGATATTTATTAAAGCGGCACTACCCTGAATCTTTGCACGGGTCCATTGCCGATCTGTGGTTGTCAACACATCCCCCAGGGAGAAACTCAGGCATTCCAGAGCAAAAAACCAACTTAGAATCATCATGATCGGAACAGACTCTGGAAAACGACCGTTATAAAGCCAGGTCAACAATGGATCTGCTAAAACAAACAGTAGAACACTCCCGGGAATTCCAACTGCACTTAAGACTTTAAAAATCTTTTCGATGGTTCCTCGATGTTTTTCCTTACTTTCCACTCCGAGCTGGAATAGAATTGGGTAAAGTACGCTCGTTAAAATCCCCGGTATAAACAAGAGAATTGCAATTAAGCGATAGGCTGCCGAATAAATCCCAACCTCTACTGGGGGACGCATTAAGGAAAGCAAGAATATATTGATCTGGAAATAAACAAATAAAAATATGACTGCAATCCCGTAAGGAAAGCCAGCCTTGAGCATACCCGCTAGGCGGGAGAGGTCAAACTCAAGTCGAATATGACGCCGTAGGTGGACATATAAAAAAAAGGAAATTAAAATCGCTGTTGTTAATTGAGCAACGGTGATCAGCAGTACATTTCCCTGTTTAACCACAACCAAAATTGTTATAGCACCAATGAGAAATGTCGAAGCGAACTGATACAGGGCTGCGAAATACATTTGTTGTTTTGCTTGAAAGTAGTTATAGACGGTTGCGTCTAAGGCATTCAACCCACTGGCTAGACCAAGGACCATGATCATCCCTCGAATTGACTCGTTATAGCCTGCTGGATACATTAGAGCCAGCATAAGCGCATAGATCGCCAGCGAAGTAATCACCTTAAATAAGAGTGTATTTCCGAGATAAAGCGGTAAAACACGTTCATCCCGAGAACCCTCTTGAACCATATAGTTACTTAATCCAAAATCCGCAAAGAGGATAAACGTACTGACAAAGGCGAGGGCAGCGCTGTACTCTCCGAATATTTCTGGTCCTAGATAACGAGCGACTGAGATTCCCACTACAGCGGAAATCGCTTTGGAAAGCACACTAGCCACACTTAATGCGGCAGCATTCTTAAGGACTAAACGAAGTTCCACCGGAGTCCTCCCTTCTATCGAGTCATGATCTCCTCATAGATCTTTAAGGTCTTCTGGGCATTGTATTCCCAAGTAAATTGGCGACTGACCAAGTCTTTGCCCCGGGTTCCCATCACCTTGGCTTGGCTTGGATTCCTAAGGAATTCCCGGATTGCCTCAGTAAGAGCCAAAACGTCCCTTGGCGGAACTGCCTTGCCCACTGATTCTTGGGCCAGGACCTCTGAGATCCCCTCTCCAGTTGTGCCAATAATCGGTTTGCCGTGAGCCATGGCCTCTAAATATACGACCCCAAAGGCTTCGTTCCAACTCGGCAAGATAAAGACTTCACACTGGGCCATTTCTTCCATGGCCTCATGATGGGGCAGACTTCCCAGGAACACGACATGGCTGTGTAATCCTAATTCCTTAGTTAGAGCTATCAGTTCAGCCCGTTCTGATCCGTCTCCCACAATTCGGTATTCTAAGTCTGGGAATTCGCGAATTAGCTCTGGCAGTGCCTTTATGACCACAGCATGCCCTTTATCCGGGCGCAGGAAACCGACCGTAAGCAGACGACGTCTCGACGTCTTTAGTCCTTGCTCTAATCCCTGCTCCGAATAGGTTCCTTGAAGTTCTGATCCCTGCAGATCTAGGCCCTGCAGTTCTAAGGGCTTAACTACGTCTTGTAAATCCACGCCATTATAGATAATCCTATATTTCTCAAGTTGCCCCGCCCAAGTTTCCAGTGCATATTGGCTTCTGAGTTTTTGGCTGACTAGGATAACTGCCGCTGCGCCTTTGAGCGTTGTTCGGACACTCTTAGCACAAGTTCGACTACGGTTCAAGGTGTACGCGAAATCTTGACCATGGATTGTAACGACTACTGGGATATTATACTTCAATCCGAAGCTCAGAGCCGCAGCACCATCGGGGTGAGCGACATGGGCATGAATAATATCCACACCTCGTCTGATTTGGTCAGTAAAAACTCTTTGTAGCCCATAAGCATAAGTCTGGGGGTAGTACTCAAAAAATAAAGACCGAGGGAATTCTATCACACGGGGGTGGAATACCGGGAATCCATCGGGTTGCTCCTTAAAGGGAACCCAGGGATAACCTCCCCATTTTCCTCGTCCAGCCATAAATCTTGGCATCCAGGGCACTGGAGCTACGACGTTCACTTCTACCCCAAGACGCGCCAAAGCTCTAGCCTGCTGGCGCACAAAAATTCCACCTAGGGGGCTAACTGAATTTGGATACATGTGAGAAAGCATTAAAACGCGCATCTTAATGATCCGCCTTTATAAGGATTCGCTGATAGAGTTCTAAGAGTTTGCTTTGTTCTTTTTCCCAAGTATATTCCCGGTGAAAAGCATCCCAACCCTTTTGCCCCAAGTCCAAGGCTTTTTGGGGGTCCTCTAAGAAGGTACAAATATCCTTGGCTAAATTTTCCGGATCTCCAGGTTTTGTTAATAAACCGCATTGGTTCTTGTCGATAATCTCTTCGATATAGCCAAAGCGTGAGCCAATCACGGGAAGACCTGCTGCCATATACTCAAGCAGTTTAACAGGGATCGCCTTTTGATAATTAAGAGTGGGAAGTAAAGGAACAAGAGCAATAGAACTCTGGGCCAAAATTTCAGGCACCTGCTCATAGGGGACTTTACCCCTCAATCTTACATTTCCCTGCTTCAACCAAGGATTGAGATCCGAGAATTCCGGACCTAAATCCGCGGAATCCACCGGACCAACAAGTTCACAAATTGCTTCAGGGTGTTTTTCCCTCACACTAGTCATAGCACGTAAGATGACTTCCAGACCCCGCTCTCGGTTAATTCCCCCGAGATATAAGATGACCGGTGGTTTTACGTTTACAGGACGCGGAAAATCAAACTGACGCTGAAGCGGATAGTTATGCAGGATCTCTCCTTCAGGGTTAACCCGCTGGAAAAGCTCAGCCATGTTGCTATTAACTGTAATGACCGCGGCAAAGGATCGTGCCGACCATTTTTCGAACTGATCCACAGCCCGCGCCACAAGCTTTCTGAATGGCTTAGGCACCCAATAACGCGTCAAAAGACTATCCCCATAATATTCATGGACATCATAAATAACCGGCTTCCGATGCTTACGACTAAGCCTTAAGGCCACAGGGATTAAATCTGGATCATGAAAATGATAGATATCGGCCTTTTCCTGAAGCGCAAGCTTGTAGAGAGCTTTCAGACGCCAAATTCGATCCATCCGAGAGGAGAGAGGAGGCACTGCCTCAATGCGAATGCCTTCCTTTAGTTCAGATTTCTCATAAGGGGCTATAATGACAACTTCGTAGCCCGCTTCGACTAAACTTTTGGCTTCCTTATGAAAAATGCGCTCATCATAGGGAGAATGTGCTGTCGTTAAGATACAGACTTTCAATCTCTTTCCTCTTCTGTTCTGTAGATTATGCCCATATATAGAGCAACCAGAGTCATCAATTGCAGGTTATAGAAGGCCCCTGCAGTAATATTATAGACAAATATTGCCAGGATTGATGCTACAAAGGCAATGGACAGGAGAATTTTATTTTCCCGTATCCCTGGTTCAAATCCGTAAAAATTAAAGGATCTTATCTTCCGCAGGGCTGCTTTAACAGGTCGGAGAAATAGCCAGAGATATATAGCCAAACCGATAACCCCATAGCGCCGGGTCACCAAAGCATATTCATTATCTACCAGCGTGGTCATCGTATCCTTAGCTGTACCCCAACCTAAGATAGGGGATTGCTTGATAAATTCAATGGCATCTCCAGCTCTCATGAGGTGCCCTTGGGCAGATGTACTCTTTTCAAGATTTGTTGCCTCATTCATTCGAGACACAAAGTCCCTGGGAGAGGTGAAAAACAAGGTTAACGTTAGGAGCAGTAAGACCAGGATTTTAACGAGGACACCCTTTTTCCAGTTGAATTTAAACGTGGCCCAGACACTTAGAAAGACGAGTACCGTTGCCGTCGCTAAGAGAGCTGTTCGAGAAATGGTCATAAATGTAAGTTTCAAGGTCAAACCAATCGCCACAAAAAGAATCACTGACTGGAGGCGCTCGTTTCTCCGGAAATAAAACCAGGTCACAAATAATGTCATCATCAGAACTGACGTGATGCCCATGACATTCGGGTTATCAAACGTTCCTAAAACGCGAGGAGGATTAGCATTCACAAGATTATCCAAGTGGGCCTGGGCAAAGAAAGGTGTTAGCCACTCATTGACATTGGCCAGATTAAGAAATTGCCCCCACGAAAGTAACAGTATAAAACCCAACCCTACGAGAAACGTGTTGCGGAGGGCCTCGAATTCAGCTCCTTGTATCCTCAGGGAAACTGCTAGCGTAATTATCAAATAATACTTGAAGAGTGTGACCCCTTCCATGACATCCCGTATGCCGAAGGACCCGTTTAAAAACAGCACGGCATAAAGGTTCGAAATTACGATAGACGCAAAGAATAGTAAAAATACTATGGTTACTGCTCTTAAACCACTTCTCTCACCCTCATGCTCCGACCCATAATCATACAAGTAATTGCTGGAACGACGTGTTAAGCGCAGGAGCAGATTGAGAGCAAATGCCCCAAAGATTAGCGCATCATCCAAACGAATACGCGGCAAACTCGGACGAATTTCTAGCGAGGGAAGAAGCATAGCGGATAACATTATCCCGATAAGGAGAAACAATTTATTTATGTTCGCACGAGTAATCCCTGTGTTCCAAAACATTTTTAACCTCCTTATCTGTTAACCTTTAATGATGCTGGCAATCTCATGTTGTTGTTCAAGGCTCAATTCCGGATAACAAGGTATCGCAAGTGCTTGTTCACACGCTTTTTCCGTTACTGGGAAATCCCCTACTTTATATCCTAGGTCCCGGAAAGCCTTTTGTAAGTGGAGAGGCACGGGATAATAAATAGCATTGGCTACTCCACCAGATTTTAGGCGCTCCATAAGAGCACTACGTTCTTCGGTACGGAGGACATATAAATGATAGATAGGCAATGCTTGCGGATCTCGACCCGGTATCTGAATCCCTGTGTCGGCAAGAAGTTCATCATAGAGCTTGGCCTTTTCTCGGCGTTCTTCATTCCAAACGTCTAAATAACGCAACTTAACTCTTAATATAGCAGCTTGCATCTCATCAAGACGGCTATTGTAGCCGATTTCTTCATGATAGTACTTTGTTTTGCAACCATGAAAACGGAGCATCCGCAGTTGTGAGGCTAAGTCCTTATCATTCGTAACGATCATTCCTGCATCTCCGTAAGCCCCTAAATTTTTAGTAGGGAAAAAGCTGAAGGTTGCAGCATGACCGATAGAACCGGCTCTTTTGCCCCGATACTCTGCTCCAATCGCTTGAGCAGCGTCTTCAATAACTTTTAGATCGTGACGGGCAGCAATTTCCATGACCCGCTCAACATCTAACATCTGCCCGAAAATATGTACCGGAATAATCGCTTTAGTTCGAGAGGTTATTTTCTTCTCCAGCTGAGTTAAGTCCATATTCAAGGTCACTGGATCAATATCTACGAATACTGGAGTGGCCCCAACCTGAGCAATGGTTTCCGCTGAGGCAAAGAACGTAAACGGGGTAGTGATTACTTCATCCCCAGGGCCAATGCCAAAGGCTTTAAGGGTTAAAACCAAAGCATCCGTACCATTGGCCACCGCCACAGCTTCCTGGGTACCACAGTAAGCAGCAATTTCCTTTTCTAAGGCTTTCATTTCCGGACCGAGAATAAAGACCGATGAGTCTAGTACGTTAAGGACAGCCTGATCAATTTCTTCTTTTATCGTTAGGTATTGAGCCTTCAGATCTAAAAGTGGAATACTCATATTAATCTTCCCTTTCTCTACGGATTTATTAGGGGAGGAAGTTTCTTGGCCCGTTCGTGTGCAAGTTGGGGACGGTTCTTGACTTGCATTTTCAACTTGTATTCCATCTCACTCACTTTGTCTCCTGCGCTCATTTACAGAATTCCCTCTCTGTGCTCTTTAAGCAAAGAATCTTCCTGTCTTGCGTCTTGGGGAGCGAGGGGACAGTTTTCTTGCTTCCATCGCGAGGAACAATCTTTCCTGCATGTAAGTTGCAGGATCCATGAACCGCCCCAGTGACCCTATAGTAGCTCCTCTTTAGGCACCTCCCGAAGGTCTTTGGCTGGGAAACCTTTTAGGACTCGTTTTTCTATAGTGTCTTTAGTAACCAAGGCTCCTGCCGCTACAAAGGTTTCTGGGGCAACGTTAATACCCGGCAAAAGGATGGCCCCTCCACCGATACGAGCCCCGCGCTGAATTGTCGCACCCTTGATTGATTTGAAACGTTTTTCCGTACGCCCCATATAGTTATCATTGGTCGTCGTAACCATGGGAGCAATAAACACTCGTTCTTCAATCTCCATATAGGCTGTGATATACGAACCCGTCTGGATCTTTGTGTATGAGCCAATTTTTGTATCATTTTCTACTGCCACTCCGCTACCGATGACTACGTTCTGCCCGATCAAACATCTCTCCCGCACCACAGCGCCATCTCCGACAAAGGCCGCGTCAGCATAGTATGTCCCAGCGTAAAGAACAGCAGAACACCCGACTGTAAATCCATTCCCCATCCGAAGAGGAGGCAAATCCGCCTGAGCTTTGACGGTACTGGTAGCTGCAGCCTTGGGCAAACGACCGATCGAAGAGTTACTGCCGATAAAGCCGTCCTCTCCAAGCATGGCCTGAGGGTAAATTGTGGTGTGATCACCTATCCTGGTCCGAGCGCCAATTTCCGCTCGTGCACCAATACTAACATAGTTCCCCAGCTCACTGCCAGACCCAACCCTAGCGCCGTCGCCAAGGACACACCCGACGCCCAAGACCACATTTTCGCCGAGCACGACATTTTCTCCGAGCACGCAAAACGGCCCGATCGAAACGCTTGAAGGTACGGTTGCACTGGAGGGGATTAGATGATGAGTCATTATCTTTGCTCCTTTCAATAGCGGGGAGGATTTTGATTTACAACGTTCACTCCGTAAGCTGCGTAGACCAAACTAACGCGCAAAGCCGTCCGCTCCGACGAGTTCCCGGCAATTCGCCATCCCTGGCTCAGTTGCCGGTTGGAAACGTCCTTGTTTCCAACTCGTCTCCGCTGCCTGCTTTTCGCGAAGTTTGGTAGGCTACTCGCTTAAGTCGTTCTCTTTTGTAAATCAAAATCCTGTGATGCTCATGAGATCGAGAGACTTGCAAGCATCCTTTAGAAGGAGACTAGTAATATTAGCCAGCATCTCACGCTCTCGTAATCCTAGCCCAGAGAGTTGATTTACAGCAAGCGAGTCCTCTACGCGAGCAGTCAACCAAACTTAGGCCAACCTGCGCTTTCATCAGCGGGGCGGGATACAGGACGTATCCCGCGCCAACTGAGACAGGAGTCGAATTTGGCGGAACCCCGCCCACTTGCATTAGCAGGTTTGCCTTAGTTTGGTCTGCGAGCGTAGGGACGGAGCGGCTGTAACTCAACTCTCCGCGGCTTCGTTACTCTGCTACCATCGGAAACACAACCGGCGCCTTCGTCTCCTGGCACTTATAAATCGCCAAGATGATCTCTAAAGCCTTCCGTCCTTCTTCTCCTGCTATGGCAGGTTCCCGATCTTCTCGAATTGCATGGATTAAATCTAAAATAAGCTCTCTATGTCCAAAGCCGTACACGTTCGGAGGATCCCCTTCTTGGCTTTCGAAGATCTCTTTTTTCTCTTCTGCACTGTCCGGGAATTCCCAGACTTCGATTCTATTGACTGCGATTCCGCCGACGATGACGGAACCTGTCTCACCGAAGACATTGAGAGTCTCTTCAATGTTCGTGGGATAGATGGTTGAGGCAGCCTCAATGAGTCCGATGGCCCCATTTTTAAACTTGATAACGGCCGCTCCCATGTCTTCCATTTCAATTTTGCGCATAAAGGTCGCGGTATATCCAAAAACCGACTCTACAGGACCGAATGTCCACTGTAAAAGGTCGATGTTATGAATCGACTGATTCATTAAGACTCCACCATCATGGAGCTTCGTTCCACGCCAAGGTGCTTGGGTATAATAGTTATCATTGCGATTCCAGCGGACGGTAGCTTGTCCATGGGTTAATTTGCCGAAACGGCCATCCTCCACAGCCCTGCGGAGAAGTTTCACCGAGTCATTAAAACGATTCTGATGAATAACACCGAGTTTAACACCGGCTTTGCGGCAGGCGGCAATCATGGCGTCAGCGGTTTTCAAGGTCATGGCCATGGGCTTTTCGACTAAAACATGCTTACCTGCTTCAGCTGCAGCAATTCCGATTTCAGCATGGATCCCACTTGAAGTAGCGATGGTGACGACATCAATATCTGCTCTCTTTAACATTTCCATATAATCGGTATAGGGCTCTGCTCCGTATTTATCGGCAAAGTTTTGGGCTAGCTCTGGTACTATATCGCAAACTGCAACAAGTTCTGCTTCAGGAATTGCCAATATGGATTCCGCATGTTTCGGGGCAATCCGCCCGCACCCAATGATTGCAAACCGCATTTTCTTTTCTCCGTTCATCAATTCAAACCACTCTTTTCTTTGATTTAGATTTATAAGTAAATTATTTATGTTTCCCACTTAGTTAAGGTTCATTTCCTCACACAGAATTTGCTTTCTGCTCTACAAGTATAGGTTTAAGGGGAATCTGTCGATTCCCCTTAAACCTGAGTTACTATAGGCTACAATCGCCGGAAACTAATTGGTATTAGATTTTAACGATCTTCTCACGATTTTCCAAGACGCCTTTTGTAGCGTTCCGTGTATCCACCACAAGTTTAGCCTTATCAACAATGCGATCATAATCCACTGTGCTATGGTCGGTCAAAATCAATACACAGTCCGCGTTAGCTAAGACTTCATCTGTCAAGGGTACGCTCTTCATGAGGAGTGTGCTCCCACCATGCGGCTCAATGACTGGAATAAATGGGTCATGATAGGTAATCTTAGCCCCTTGTTTGCGCAGGAGTTCAATGATTTTTAAAGCGGGTGATTCTCTCATATCGTCAATATCTTTTTTGTAAGCTACACCAAGGACAAAGATTTCCGCATCCTTCAAACTCTTATTGACTTCATTCAAGGCTCTAACCACTTTATTAATCACAAAGTAAGAAACTTCCACATTGATTTCTCCCGCAAGCTCAATGAAGCGGGTATGGAAATCGTATTCACGCGCTTTCCAGGTAAGATAAAACGGATCGATGGGAATACAGTGACCACCTACTCCAGGACCAGGATAGAACGTCTGAATGCCAAAGGGTTTTGTACCGGCAGCTTCTACGACTTCCCAGATATCGATTCCCATCCGGTCACAAAGCATCATCAATTCGTTGACCATGGCGATGTTTACAGCCCGATAAGTATTTTCAAAGACTTTCGTTAATTCCGCAGCGGCAGGCGAAGAGACGGGCACCACATTCGAGATTGTTTGGATATAAAGTGCATACGCTATCTCTAAGCAGATCGGGGTCATCCCTCCCACTACTTTTGAGGTATTTTTCGTGCTAAAGCGTTTATTTCCTGGATCGACGCGTTCTGGTGAGAATGCGAGGAAAAAATCCTTGCCGACTTTAAGTCCCTTTTTTTCTAGGGAGGGAAGAATGACTTCCTCCGTGGTCCCAGGATAAGTCGTGCTTTCTAACGTAATCAACTGCCCCGGGCGCAGATATTTAGCGATCACATCTGTCGATGACTGAATGTACGATATATCTGGATCACGGGTGATTGTTAAAGGTGTGGGTACGCAAATGATTACAACGTCGCATTCAGTCAGACGAGAGAAATCCGTAGTAGCTACAAAGATACCACTCTGAATAATATCCTTAAGGTCTTCATCCTTGACATCACCGATATAGTTGTCTGCGGCATTTACTTGGTCAACACGTACTGAGTTAATGTCAAAACCTATGACTGGAAATCCGACTTTTCCTTTTTCTACAGCCAAAGGAAGTCCGACATACCCTAAACCGATAACCCCTATGCGTGCCTCATGCTTTTGAATTTTTTCTTTTAATGTTTTTGCTACAACATCGTCGCTAGTTATAACGTTCTTTACGGTCATCATCTTCTTGATTTCCTCCTTATTGGTTGACTGCTGTTTTTGTCGCCTTTTTACGGAAGGCTGGAATGACGGTCTGTAACAATTCAATGACTTCATCTCGCGTTAGATAACTGCCTCGATCTCGAACTTTATGCGTGAGCTCTTCTAAAAGTTCAACGTTTATATGGTTTGGTTTAGCGACGAATATCCGACTATGCTTTGTTGACGTAACCCCTTCTTCAGCAGTCAATAACTCTTCAAAGAGCTTTTCACCCGGCCGAATCCCTGTAAACTGAATTTTTATATCAACATCAGGTTCGAAGCCCGAGAGTCGAATCAAGTCTTTTGCTAAATCGACGATTTTAACGGGTTTGCCCATATCCAGAATGAAAATTTCCCCACCCAAGGCCATAGCCCCTGCCTGAATGACTAATTGAGCGGCTTCCGGAATCGTCATGAAATATCTCACCATATCAGGGTGGGTCACAGTAACCGGACCGCCCTGAGCAATTTGTCGCTTAAACGTAGGAATGACACTCCCTCGACTTCCTAGGACGTTTCCGAACCGAACTGCGACAAACTTTGTGTTTGAGCGAAGATCCAAGCTTTGGATGATCATTTCTGCCGTTCGTTTGGTTGCCCCCATGACACTTGTGGGATTGACCGCTTTGTCGGTGGAAATAGAAACAAAGGTTTTCACATTGATTTTATCGGCTGCCTCTGCCAGATTTTGTGTACCGATCACATTATTCTTCATAGCCTCTTCAGGATTTCTTTCCATCAAGGGAACATGCTTGTGGGCTGCAGCATGGAATACGACGCCAGGCTTGTATCTATTAAAAATCAGGAATACCTTCTCCCGATCTTTGATATCTAATATTTCTGTTATATAGTCGATTCCAGGGCGTTCAGCACGCAACTCCTGTTCAATATCAAAAATACTGTTCTCTCCATGTCCTAATAAGACAAGTTTTCCTGGATTAAACCTAGCAATCTGACGGCAAATTTCCGAGCCTATCGAGCCTCCTGCACCTGTGATGAATACTGTCTCTCCTGAGACATAGCCCGCTACTTCCTCTAAATCAACAGAAACAGGGTCACGGCCCAGTAAATCCTCCACTTGCACCTGCCGAATCGGATTGACATTGATATCTCCACTAATAATATCATAGACGCCGGGCATGATTTTGAGCTCGACCCCTAATTTTTCACAAATTTGCACAATTTCACGAACAGATTCGCCTGAAGCTGATGGCATGGCAATAATCACTTCATCGACGTTATGCCCTTTTACGATACGGGCAATATCCTTGCGCGTGCCCAAGACTGGAATTCCAAGTAATTGCAGCTTCTGTTTTGAATGATCATCATCAATAAAAGCAACAGGACGTCCATCCCGATAATTGCGATTTTTTAATTCTCGCGCGGCTAATACCCCGGCATCGCCAGCCCCAACAATAAGTACCTGCTTTTGCGAGCCTGGAACATGTCGTTCAAAAGCATTTTCCTGTAAGATCCGCCATATAAACCTCGAACCACCAATTAAAAAGACCATGGCTAACCACAGAAGCATTGCAGCAGTATGTGGCATCCTAACATAAGAGAGAGTGGCAGCATTAGATAGACCATAAAAATAAACTACCGCCACTGTTCCACCCGTTCCAACGGTCACTGCATAAACAATCGAGAGTAACTCCCCCGTACTTGCGTACTGCCAAAGACGATTATATAGCCCGAAGACGTAGAAAACCGCAAGATATAAAATAGTCGCACCAATGGCTGTGTGATAATAGGTTTGATAATAATCTAAGGGTATGCCTTCTTCGAAGCGCAAATAAAAACTACCGAAAGCTGCTAAGTTGATTAACATAGCATCAATCAGCATTAAGATCATCGTTCGTCTGCGAAATGACAACTAACTCAGCCCCTTCTTGAGTAAACCAGCCAGTAAACTTCAGACGGAGTTAACTCCACTTGAAGTAAGTTTCCTATATCGCTCTAAAGTTTACTACAACTAACTTGGTTTTACAACTAGCAACAGTTCACCAACGCTTGCTGGCAGGCTTTGATTTAGGTTCTACGCGAAGTCTTCTTCTTAGCTTGGTAACCTATCATAAAATAACTATAGGGTAAAAAACTAATCAATCTTACACTTACATAGCTAAATATTAAGGTCATCACTAGCACGATTGGATAGAATATCCAATCGTCATATTGAATATTATGGTTCTTAAGTAGTTTAATCATCGATTGATTAAAAAAGATGTGTATTAAGTATATCCCGAAAGAGTATACCCCTATATTATGTACAAGTTTCGCAAGGACACTCCTTTTCGTTACAAGATCTCGGGCGAGATTATATAAAAACAAAAAGGAAATAACCCTAAAAATTGGATAGATTAATTCCGCCCCTATAAAGAAATAGGCTGGAATAGTATTATAGCGATACCCTGTTGTCAACCCTATAATAATAAAAAAACTAGCTGCGATGGTTAACGCCAAAGATAATGTCAGCAAAAGGGGAGTTAGGCGACTGAATCGACTTTTTAATAAATCATAATGATCGGATATGTAAATCCCAATTCCAAAATAAAAAATATAACCAATAAAGTTAATCTTAATGACCGTCAAGTATGGGGTGTATATACCTACCATATACATCGTCTGGATGATCAACAATAAGGTGACCAACAGTTCTATCTTATCTCTTCGTCTAAAAAAGTCATAAACCTTAATAAGGATCGGATATAAAAGATAAAATTGAATAATTATTAAAAAGAACCAAAGATGATATGATGCATCTGCTTTTAAGATACTTGTGAATAGAAGCTTGAAATTTGAACTGAATGAGTTACTCTGTATAACAGCACCTTTGTTAAATACTGTATATAATACAGAAAATAAGATGTATTGTGGAATAATCGATCGTACCCTCTTTTTATAGAACTCTAGCAAAGAGAAGTCATCACGGTATTTCTTCGCTAAAACAAAGCCTGAGATCAAGATAAATAGGGGCACTGCAAACTGGGAGAAGATATCGATCCATAAATTAAGTATCACTAAAGTATTAAACTGCGGTACTTCCGTAAAATAACCTGTTGTATGGATAGCAATAACGGCTACAACACCAAATCCTCTGAGATAATTAATTTCCTCAATTGTGTGAGTTGTTGTTTGACCACTCCTACCCTTAATCATGTCAATCCACAATTCCCTTCTTCGGAGAACCTTGCCTCGTATTAAGCTTAATATTCCTGAGGGATTCTGTAATAACTACATCTGTCTGATGCTGGAAGATCCGGATTGGGGTGAGGGATCTATGCAGACTACAGTCGGAATTTAACAACTTTAGAGTAACGTACTTATAGAGTTTTTAGTACTTTATCAGTAATTAGTAGTACTTCTTAGCAGGAAATTCGGGAAACTTCGGTCTAAAACCTTCTTCAACCTCTCCGAGCGCTAAAGATTTTCCGTATGGAACATGTTTTGCTATTTTATAAATAAGCAATGGGATAATAATTCCCACTACAAGAAAGCGGATTGGTGTGATCGCGATAAACTGGCGAACAAGATAAACTGACGCTATATGCAAATACATGATTACCATGGCCGCTCTCCCCAGGCGAACTAGGGAGTTCTTGATAAGAGGCCAGCGAGTAAAAATCATACTAATTTTAATCAGTAATAATGTGAAAACCAGAGGCAGGATTAGATTCGTCCCAAAATAATAGTATTGTCGATGCTTCATATCTAACCCATAATCCAGGATCTGATGAGAATAAAGATAAATAAAGCTTAATAGAACCAGAAAGGATAATCCAAAAATTATATTTCGGAGGATAGCTTTCTCCAAAAATTGATATTGCTTAATTAAATGACCTAAGGCATAGAAAACAAGAGCGTATAATCCAACATCTACATTCCAAGGAACAAAACTATTCATCCAATAGCGGGATTCCCCATAGGCCAATAAAAAGCAACCTACTAAAAATATTCCTTTATAGAACACCGAAGGGACCTTTCGGCATAAATAATCGTAAGCTATTTGCACACTAAACAAACATGTTGTGAACCAAAACGTTGCGTAAACACCTTCCAAGAGGCTCCCACCTAATAAAAATGCTTTCCAATGGCCCTGCAAAAAATAGCCTATCGTTTGACCTTTCCATAGGCTTACACCCATCATCGTCAGTGTCAAAAGTGTTAAGTAAAAAAGATAAGGGATTAATAAATGTTGTGCTTTTTTCTTGGCATAAGCAAGCACTGTTTGTTGAGGTTTTAATCGATATAAATATCCACTAACAAAGAAAAACAGTGGCATGTGAAACCAGAACATATAAAAAGCGTTTTTACTTCCTGAATGCCCCCAAACTACTGACAGAATCCCTAGACCTTTTAGGATATCAACCCATTCAATCCGTTCTGATTTCAAATCATTGACGGCACCCACGATCCAATCCCCCTCTTTCCTCTCTGAACCATAGTACCATAGACCATGGTTTTTTACTAAAGGAAACTTGGCTATGGCCATCAAGGTACTCTTATCTCGAACATCCTTGTTCACGCCTTGGACAGCGCATAAGAAAAGACTATCTGTCATTTTATTTTTGACGATAGTCCTTTGCAACTTACTGGATTGTACTCTCACCCGTAATCAACCAGCGGTTATTTTGTTTCACTAGATTAACTCGTACCTGCACGATTTGTTCATGCTCTTCCCCAACTGCTGTGCCATCCGTCAAGTTATAATCCCTTGCCGTGTACCGATAATCGACGCGAAGGGTGGCTGTGTTTTCACCTAAACTTTCCACATCTACTTGATCAAAGTTTATTTCACTGACATCGATTCCAATACTTTGAACTAAATATTCTTCTGCTCGCCGTGCATGTTTTTCAAACAAATCCCCCGTATAAGCTTTAGCTAGCTTTTGTCGGAAGGTGGCCATGTCTGTTGATTTCCAGGCCCCAAAGAAAATTCCAATATTCTGCTTGTAGTCCGTAATGACTTGTTGGGCCAAAAGGGATTCTCCATTATGCGAGCTAGAATTATCATCTTTTTCTGGTTCGTTCAGATTATTTACTACGCTATTTTCAAATGGACCATCCGTTTGGATGCTTTGGATTGGAGGGGTTTGAACTTGATTATTGACCACTCCGGAAACTGTTTGTATTTTATCTTCGCCACGCAGTTTAGAGATAAAAGACGTTGGAGAACTCGAATTCGTGATTAAAGATACACCTACTGTCCCGACCAGTATACCAAGACCTAATGCCAGTGCTCCAAATAAGTAATTCATTTTACGCATAAAGACCAAAATCTCCTTTAACTGGATTTTGTTACTATTTTTTCCAAATTAAAGAGATCTTAGACATGATCTGTTATATTTATCAGGAATTGAGCGGACAGAAAAAAACACAAGGCCTGTCTGATCTAGGCAAGCCTTGTGGATATTTAGTTTTATTCAGCCCTTAACTTCAGCGTTCAACCTTGTAAAACAAGGTCACAGTATACTGAGTTTAGTTGCCTATTCAATTTAATCTCGATATTCCTAAAAGCTTCTATTCTCTTAGCCTATTAATATTTAACAATCCCTCCTAAATTTTCTGATCAGCTTGCAAGCAATTTCCAATGTTTTATTAAAAGAACTTATTCATTAATAATTTTTATGTTAAATTTTAGATTGTTAGTGTCTATGCATTTACCCATTTTCTACTCATAGCCATCTGCACCTTGGAAACATTCAGCATTTTTATTATCGCATAAGCTACTATTACTAAACAATATCTCATTCCTGCTTCAATTGCCTTGTATGTTGCCTGAATTAATTTCGTTTGGTTGCAAATGGCGTCGCTCCGTAGATCTTGGAATTTGCATCATAACGCATAAGCTGGGAATCAAGATCATGAATTCCTTGATGGAATTGTTCAATCCTCGTTTTATCTTTCGAATCGAAGGCGTCAATTCCACTGTTAAGGAGAATATCAAAGTAAGTGGTAAAGGTCACAGCTTTGGCAGCGCTCGCTTCATTCTTGTACTGCTTGTCCAACAATGCTTTGTGGAATACAATGTACTTTTTAATATCTTGTTCATTCATTTGCGGGCCCGCTGCCGGTCCATAGAGATAACCGTCTACATATTGGTGGATGTTCCATGCAGAACCGAAGACTAAAGTTTTAGCATCATTGCTTAAGGCCGTCTCACCGAAGAACATTGCAACCGAAGGTGCCAAATTGATCAGTTTGGTATCCGGTTCGCGATATTTGTTCTTAGATCCGACATCGCCTTGGGGAGGCGCGTTGAGTGTAAGGGGTGCTGTCGGTACTGTAATCGTTTGGGCAACACCCGATGTTGCAGGTGGGGCAGTTCCCTCTGGCAAAACTGTTCCGTTACTGCCATTAGCGCCGTTAACTGCTGGAGTCTGAATGACTACCTGGTCAGTGATAGCGCTTTGTTGTCTGAAAACCTTCCAGACACTGGGACCATAAACCCCAGCAGCAACAACAGCACCCGCTAGAACTAAAGTTCCCGCTAAGGTCACTATCCTCTTTTTGTCGATTGGTATCATTGGTCTCTTCCCTCCTTCATTCATTATTATGGTACGTTAGTATATTACCAATTATTGGGAGAAAAGGTTGTCGTTTTTGCTGTAGTGCGTAGCCCATTTTCCGTTCTCTATTTTCCTGAAAACTAATAGATAGCTCCTCATCGTTTAAATTCGCGAAGATCAGGCAGCATTATCCAGAATAATTTGCACTTTAGGCGAATCTAAAGAACAATTTGTTATGATGAAAAATTCCCTCTCATTGTTAAAAACGCTTAACAATGGGAGGGAATTCTTTACGATGCGGAAAGGGGACACACCTGCTGAAGTTAATAGCTGTTCTTAGGGACAGGAATGTCCCCAACTAAATGTCGAATTTGCGAACCAGGGTTCGTAGGTAGTTCATAAGGTCCTCTGCAAGATATTCTCGGCGCAGCGCATAATCAATCGTTGCTTCCACAAAACCCAATTTGTCACCGACGTCGTACCGTCGGCCTTCAAATTCATAAGCAAGAATTTCCTGATATCGACCAAGCTCCTTAATTCCATCGGTGAGTTGTATCTCCCCACCTTTGCCTGATGGAAGGACACTTAAAATATCAAAAATCTCAGGATTTAAAATATATCGTCCCATAATTGCTAAGTGTGTCTTGGGAGCATCTTCGGAACGTGGTTTCTCAACCATATCCTTGGAACGATAAAGTCGATCCGCAAATTTTTCGCCGTCCACAATCCCATATTTGGAGGTATCCTCGAGTGGAACCTCCTGAACCCCTACGATACTTGCTCCGTAGCGTTCGTATTGGTTCATCATTTGACGCAATGCAGGCACTTTGGAGTGGATAACATCATCTCCCAACAGAACTGCAAACGGTTCATTTCCTATAAATTTCCGAGCGCTATAGATTGCATGGCCCAAACCCAACGCCTCTTTTTGCCTTACGTAATAAATATCCGCCAACTGAGCAATATCCTGTACCAAATCTAAGAGTTCATCTTTGGCGTTTTTTTCTAAATAGGCTTCTAATTCCATTGAGCGGTCGAAATGGTCTTCTATAGCCCGCTTGTTCCGCCCTGTAACAATAACTATATCTTCAATTCCAGATTTAATAGCCTCTTCTACTATGTATTGAATGGTTGGTTTATCAACAATAGGCAGCATCTCTTTCGGTTGAGCCTTTGTTGCTGGCAAAAAACGGGTTCCCAGCCCGGCTGCCGGAATTACTGCTTTTCGAATTTTTCGCATCTTTTAACTCTCCTTTGTTTTAATCAAATTTGTAAGTTCACTTGCCTCTTAATTATATATAACAGTAAGCTAACTAATTCGTATTGCCTCTGTAAATGTTTTCGACATAGGGGTTTAAATCCCTTCCATTTATTGATATAAAATGTAAAATTATTCAAAAACAAAGGTTCTTACTACCTTCCCTCGCTATCCTTAAATAAAATAAAACGCAAGAGCAATATTATCACTTTTGCGTTTTAAATATAGTAATTACTACATTATACCTTATTTTTTTCTTCAGCAGGATTGGCTTTTTCTAAGACTTGGTCAACGACTCCATATTCTTTGGCTTCTTCTGCCGTCATATAATAATCGCGTTCAGTATCTTTTTCAATCTTTTCAATAGGTTGCCCAGTTCTTTCCGCGAGGATTCTATTCATCTTCGCTTTGGTCCGCAGCAATTGCCTAGCGTGAATTTCAATCTCAGTCGCTTGTCCTGAGAGACCATGTCCGCCGATTAATGGCTGATGTATCAAGACTTCCGAGTTGGGAAGCGCGACCCGTTTACCTTTTGCACCGCTCGCCAGCAGGAAAGCACCCATACTCGCCGCCATACCGATGCAAATGGTTCGGACATCTGAACGAATGTGCTGCATAGTGTCATAGATAGCCATACCAGCTGTGATCGAACCTCCAGGGCTGTTGATATAAAGATTTATATCCTTTTCGGGATCTTCTGCTTCAAGGAAGAGCATTTGTGCTACGACAAGATTGGACACATCATCATCGATCCCACCACCGAGGAAAATAATTCTGTCTTTTAATAGACGGGAGTATATATCGTAGGAGCGCTCCCCACGATTCGTTTGTTCTACTACCATTGGGACGAGATAACCCATTCACAATTCCCCCTATTCTCTTTTATTCAGATTACTTCAATTTACTTATTATATTCTTGCCGATTAACTTTATTTTAGTACAAAGGTCAGTTAAGGTCAAATGATTTCTTGAACTTTACGAAAAAACTTGATTTCCAAGAATTCATCCTGAAGTTCTGGAAAAAAATTATCTCTATTTATCTTGATGGTTACTCATTGTTTTTCCTAAATAAATCCTTCCCGTTATTCTTCTTAACCTAATCTAGGATGTGGAATATACTGGTATTAATCATCCACGGAAAGGTGGTCGATGTGACGTGGAGCAATCTAAGAACCAAGTTCCTCTTTATCCATCCCATTATGGACCTTATCCAATAAACCCTAACCTCATTCGGAGGTCTCAACCCCAAATCCCGAAAGCTCGTCACGGTGTCTCTCCCTGCGTACCAATCCTTCCTTTGAGTCAGACACTGGAATTTGGTTATTGGAAACTGTTATCTCCCGCGCTTTTTGGGACAGCCGGCGCGCTTTTTCTAAGCTTGTTTTCTGATGAAAAAAATGATCTTATCGAAGGTTTTGGAGGGACCCTCTTTAAATTCGCTATTGTCGGGTATTCTATTGGTGCTACAGTTGCTGCCTCCTTCGCAATAACTAACGTGTTGAAGAACTCTCGCCCTCCATATGATCATCTATTCCTTCCCATCGGGGGAGCTCTTGTCTCAACCATCTTATTTTTTGCTGCAGATTACTTCCTCCTCTACCGATTTTTCCCGTCCAGTTTTAAAGGGGATGTGGGAGATGACTTTTTGACTCAACTCTTCTCGTTTTGCTATTTTAGTATAACGACTATGGCTACTGGGGACTTAGGTGACATCCTGCCGGCCAATGTAACTGCACGTGCTTTGATCTCCATAGAGATAGGATTTTACCTGTTTACCATGGCTACTGCAATCCAGCTCCTTCTTGTTCAAAAAACTTAGTAGAACTCCTTCAGCTAATACTAGACATCCATAGCGGAGAGGAGCCTACTACCGAAGCAGAGCATGGAACTCTCACTTATGAAGAGAGAGTCTGAGAAGTGGATCAAAGGGGATAGTTCAGAAAAACTATTCCCCTATTACTTAATGATAATGATGGATTTATAATGTATTATGAATAATGAATTCATTCAATTAGCTACTTATAATTGGACAAGAATAGATGTAATATAAAAGGCGAAATAAAAATCTATTAATTACAAAGGGGTAATTTAAAGATGAAGATTTTAGCCGATGTCATGGAACAAGTTGTGAAAAGAAATCTAAACGAAACCGAATTCCACCAAGCAGTAAAAGAAGTCTTAGAATCTATTGATCCAGTTGCTCAGAAACATCCTGAATGGGTAGAGGCAGGAATATTTAGCCGAATAGTTGAGCCAGAAAGGCAAATTATTTTCAGAGTATCCTGGGTTGATGACAGTGGAAAAGTTCAAGTGAACCGTGGGTTCAGAGTACAATTTAATAGCGCTATTGGTCCTTACAAAGGTGGTTTAAGATTCCACCCATCGGTTAACATTGGTATCATTAAGTTCCTTGGGTTTGAACAGATTTTTAAAAATTCGCTGACAGGTCTTCCTATTGGTGGCGCTAAAGGTGGATGTGATTTTGATCCGAAAGGTAAATCAGACGGAGAAATCATGAGATTCTGCCAGAGCTTTATGTTTGAGTTAGCTAAACATATTGGAGCAGATACAGACGTTCCCGCCGGTGACATCGGTGTCGGAGGGCGTGAAATAGGTTATCTTTATGGAATGTACAAAAGACTCCGTAACGAATTCACCGGAGTTCTTACTGGTAAAGGATTAACCTGGGGTGGAAGCTTAGTGCGAACTGAAGCTACCGGTTATGGACTTTGCTATTTTATGGAAGAAGCACTTAATGCTAAAGGCAAATCCTTTAAAGGTGCAACTGTTAGCATTTCTGGATCAGGCAATGTTTCTATTTATGCAGCTGAAAAGGTTGCACATTTAGGCGGAAAAGTTGTAGCAATGAGTGATTCTAATGGTTATATCTTTGATCCTGAAGGTATAAACCTAGATACCGTTAAACAAATCAAAGAAATTGATCGACTCCGAATCAGCAAATATATTGACTCTCACCCAAGTGCAACTTATACCGAGGGGTGTGCTGACATCTGGAGCGTTAAGTGCGATATAGCTCTCCCATGTGCTACACAAAACGAATTAGACGGACAAGCTGCACAGACTTTAATCGCTAATGGCTGCTACGCTGTCGGTGAAGGCGCTAATATGCCGTCTACTCCTGAAGCGGTTGATCTCTTTATTGAGAAAAAAGTAGTCTTTGGTCCTGCTAAAGCCGCTAACGCTGGTGGAGTTGCAACTTCAGCTCTCGAAATGTCTCAAAATAGCATGAGATATTCCTGGTCTTTTGAAGAAGTTGATGCCAAACTTAAAGATATTATGACCAACATTTATAAAAGTGCCAGTGAAGCCGCGAAAGAATACGGTCAAGAAGACAATCTTGTGGTTGGTGCGAATATCGCTGGCTTTGTCAAGGTCGCAACTGCCATGTATTCTCAAGGAATTGCTTATTAAAATTAGGGTTAGTAAGATAAGATATGCTGATAGAGGGCAAGGCACCTTGATTGAATTACCAGGGTGCCTCGTTTTTAACGTAAATGCTAATTTTGCTGACCCACTTATAGAAGTGGGTGTCTTCTTTGAATTGATAAAGAATCCTAATCGTTCAATGCAATAATTATTTGCTAAATTTACCGCTGAATCGACTAAAAAATGCCTTTATTCCTCCACTTTTCTCAGGTGGTACATTTACGTTCAAGGTATCAGATAAATTCCCTACCTGACCTTGTGAATTCAGTCCCTGAAAATTTCCTCCTTGAGGGAATTCAGGTAACTTGATTCCTCGTTTCTGCATAAAGCGTTCGAGTCCTCTCATAGGAAATGGGTTTTGTCCCAAGCTTTGCATAAGGTTTGGGATATTTTGATTCTTAAATAGCTTAGGTCCTCCGATTGACATACTTCATCCACCTCCTTAAATACACAGGCTAAACAATAATAGGCTTCCTAATAATAGGAAGCCTCATCTTTCAGATGTTTTTTAGAAGATAACTCCCAAAGCAATCAAGATTAATATTGCGATTGCAATAATCCCTACACCTACGCCTACACCCGTACCACAAGCAACGGGGGCAACGGGGGCTATACGGCAACCACACCCAGCACCATATCCGTACATATTGTTATACCTCCTTTTAAAATTTGGTTCTTGACATATGCTATAAAAGATTTAGAATACAATTCCCATTGCGATAAGGAGCAAAATTATTACAACTACGGCCGCAATACCAGCGCCAATGCCACCATGAGCTCCGTCAAGTCCGGCTGCTCCGAATGCCATTTTGAATCCCCCTTTCATTCTTTGATACATTATACGTAGTCCAGTTGTTATTGTTCCATAATTGATCATAAATGGAATTATTATACTATAAATAAAAAGTCCGCATGCCCATGGGCAAACGGACTTTTTATCTCGTATTTTTTTACGTTCATTGACAATCTTTGAGATTTATAAATATCAACCTGAAAAGGCATTTTCATTATAACGATTTTTCTCCACTGTCTCCTGTTCTTATAGTGTACGCATTCTCCACAGCAGTTACAAAAATCTTTCCGTCCCCAATCTCGCCAGTTCGTGCTTCTTTAGAAATAGTTTTAATAACCTCTTCTACGAACTGATCTAATACAACGATTTCAATCTTCACCTTGGGAATTAGATGTACGGTATATTCTACACCCCGATAAATCTGAGTATTCCCTTTTTGTTTCCCGCACCCGATTACTTGAGTCACGGTCAAACCATTAACCCCCAGCTTCCCTAAGGCATCTTTCACATTGTCTAGCTTTCCAGGACGGATGATCGCCTCAATTTTCTTCATCATAAATCACTCCTAAGCAATTTGAGTTGACTTGACTCAATTTTCACGAAAAAACACGTTTGACGCGTCTTTACTGTCCAAGAACTCGCCTTATATTCTGGGTGCAAATCTAAGTCCAAGTCGAAACCACCACCGACTTGCACCAAGGCTTGCACTACTTGCATTCGTTTAGACGAATTCAGAGTAAGCAGTTTCACCGTGTAACGATAAATCCAAACCTGTGGATTCCTCTTCCTCATTGACGCGAAGCTTCATGACTAGACCAATCACTTTCAAAATGATAAACGTTGCTGCCACGGTAAAAGCAACCGTAATCCCAACACTCATAGCCTGGATTCCCAAGAGTGATGCATTCCCATAGAACAAACCATCTGCACCGGCAGGATTAATAGTTGTGGTAGCAAAGATCCCGGTAGCCAAGGCTCCCCATGTTCCACCGATTCCATGGCATCCAAAGGCATCTAGGGCATCATCGTATCCGAACTTTGCTTTAATTACGCTGATTGCTAAATAACAAACCGTACCGCCAACCAAACCGATAAATATGGAGGAGAGCGGAGTTACAAATCCTGCCCCCGGGGTTATGGCTACTAATCCGGCCACTGCACCGCTGGCCGCGCCAAGAATGGTAGATTTCCCTCTATGGATACGTTCCACAACTGCCCAGGCAATAGCCGCAGCAGCCGCAGCTGTATTAGTATTTACAAAGGCCATAGCCGCTAAACCGTTCGCACCCAAGGCACTGCCTGCATTAAAAGCAAACCAGCCAAACCATAGGAGTCCTGCTCCTAAAACGGTCATCGGAACGTGATGTGGCGCCATAGATTCTTTACCGAATCCTTTGCGTTTTCCGAGTATTAAGGCCGCTATCAAAGCAGAGTATCCTGAACTAATATGCACCACGTTTCCTCCGGCAAAGTCCAACGCTCCAAGTTCTCTTAGGAAACCACCGACACCCCAGACCCAATGGGCCAAAGGATCGTAAACAAAGGTCGCCCACAACAGCATGAAAGCAATAAAGGCTGGAAAACGCATCCGTTCTGCGATAGAGCCGCTTATTAATGCGGGAGTAATAATTGCAAACATCATTTGGAAGGCCATGAATGAAAGTGCAGGAATGGTGGCCGCGTAATCTGGGTTAGGCTCCATACCAACTCCATTTAACCCCAGCCAGTCTAAGCCGCCAATTAAACCGTGATAGTCTGTTCCAAAGGCCAAAGTATAGCCCACTAAAATCCACTGCAAAGACATGATACCCATAATGATCCAGCTATGCATCAGGGTACTGAGAACGTTCTTTTTACGTACCATACCACCATAAAAAAGTGCTAAACCGGGTGTCATAAGAAGCACCATTGCTGTCGAAATCATAATAAATGCTGTATCTCCGGTATCCATCATCATTCCTCCTCTTTAAAATAAATGGCGCTTTGAGTTACTCCTTAGGAGTATCCTCAAAGCGCCTTTGCTTTGCCTTCAATATTTACTTACCCATGGGTATTCGGTTGTGCACACCTTATGTTTGATATTCTAGCATGAAGAAGGAACGTTTTACAATACTATTCTTTCATGAATCCTGTATACTCGGTCAGAGGTCGGATGTCAGAAGCCGGAAAATAAACCGAAGTTAAAAGTCTGAACAGAAAGTCGCTATCGGAGAATCTCAAACCAAACGTGCATCGAGATACGATATTCGACTCAGCTTTCATTGTCATTGGATCATGTACATTAAATCACTCAAGATAGGATCATAGATGAACTTCAAGAATAAAAATAAGATGAGCCCCACGACTCCACCGATCATTGAGCCATTAATCCTAATCCATTGCAGATCGTTACCTGCCTTGTCTTCTATAAATTGATTAAGATCCTGATCAGTGTAGGTTGCTAAGGTCTCTCTGACAATATTTCCGATCAAGTCATGTTCATTCTTAATCACTCTACATAAAGTGTCCGCAATGAAGGCGTTGATCGTTTTCTGAAGCGCCACGTTTTCCTGGACGTTTACCCAATGCTGATTAATAAATGGGTGCAGTGCACGATGCAGCGCGCTCGGCTCGGATGCTTCGAATATCGCCTTTATGACTGATTCTAAGAATCTCTCCAACAAAGCCCCTGCCAAGACGTCCTCTTTCCACTGCTCAATTTGTGTCTTAAACTCAATATCTCGCTCTAATTCGGCTATTTTATCTACGAAGGTATCCTTTAAGCTGATACGCAGTGGATGCTTAGGGTCTTTCAAATTGCGTAAGGTTAATAGCAATTCTATTTGTAATGCTTCGGCCGCTTCCTCAAGATTCAAACCATCTGACATTTCAATAAAGCCCAACATTGTTCGAAATATCGCTCCACCGTTCACTACTTTTTCTTCTTTAATTCCCTCAAGGTAACGGATAATAACTTGCCGGGTTTCCCCTTCTGAAGCTTTATCCCATAATCCTTCCGTTAAGCGATCAATCCCTCGATCGACATAACCTTGATCTAACGCCCACTCGTTTATATCTTGAATCTTCGAAGCTAAGTTCCAGGTCTTCGCATACTCACGAAGAAACTCAGCTAGTTTATGGGCAAGATGCTTTGTATTCTGTTTTTCCACATAGCTCCGGATATAAAACGTTAACTTTTCTGTAAGATAATTGGACCCGCCTTCCTTTTCGACGTACTTAAGAAGTGTTTCGATAAAGGGAATTCCTTCAATTTTCTTACGGATCATCTCCATACTTAAAAGTTCTTTTTGCACCATGGAGGCGACCGCTTCAATTACCTTTTCTCTATTTCTCGAGATCAGAGCCGTGTGGTAACCCCAACCAAGCGGTTTTCTGAAAATCGCTGTGACCGCAAACCAATCGGCAATCCCACCTACTAAAGCCGCTTCCGAAACGAAAAAGATCAGACTAACTCCGAAACTATTGGGGTAATAGTATTCTAAGACCGCGGCTCCTACAAAAAACAAAAAAACTGCCGCTAAGGTGATATTTGCTTTTTTATGATAATTCATGAGCGAAACACCATCCCAAGCACATAAATTAACATTCCAACCAAACCGCCGACTACCGACCCATTGATTCGAATCATTTGCAAATCATTACCGGCTTTTTCCTCAATCAGCTTGACGAGTTTGTCATCCGTCAAAGGGTCTAGACCTTCACGAACAAGGCGCCCGATCGCATGATGGTGAAATCCTATCTGGATCTCGATAATTTGTTTAACCCGTTCATCTACTTTGATCCTAAGTTCTTTATTCTGCTCAAATTTCCCTAAATAACAATCCCAATTGTCCCCTAACTCATTTAGAAAACGCCTAAGTATGGAGTGGGTCAAGGATGAATTGGGAGTGCTTGTCCCTGTCTTATTTAATACTTTATAAATTATGCGGTTTATATCGTTTTGTAACGATGGCTTTGTCTTAAGTTCTAACACAAAGCTCTGTAAGAAAGCCTTCAGCCAAGACTCAACATTGCCATCCTGTAATAATAGTTTAACTTTATCCTGAAGACCTTGCGCCAAAACATAGGGTGAGGGGAGGAACTTTCCAACCATTTTTCGTGCAGGATTATCTTCACCATACCTTGCTAAAGCTGCTTCAATCATAGTTATTAGAGCAACCTTTATCACAGGTTGATCCAAATACTGATCGATCGTCTGGCAAATGATCTTTAATACCTGATCGACATCGCTATGTTCCAGAGAAAATTCGAGGACTTCCGCTAGAGTCTGGGCAAGTTTCAAACTACTTAGGTTTTCTTGGAGCAAGCCTTGAAATTTAGGATTACTTGCTTCTGTCTCAGGTTGGTTGGTTAAGTCCTTCTCAAGATTAGCGAGAAGATGATAGATGGTCTTTCGAACGTCTGGCTCTGCGATGATTCGAATCAACACCTCTGAAAAATCCCAGACGGATAGTTTACGCCGGAGTACGTCTTTTGAAAGTAATTCATGCTGTACCATATCTGCCAAGGCTGTAAAAATCCGTTCTCGGTTCTGGGGAATAATCTCCGTACGCACTACTTTACCTGGTCGAATTCCTAGCGGACGTCGAAAAAGGGCCGTCACTGCAAACCAGTCAGCTAGCCCTCCGATCATCCCAGCACTACATCCACTTGAGATGAGCCCTCCGATGAAACTGCCATGGAACGGATAACTTACCAAAAACCCTAGAGTTATTCCTCCCAGTGTGAGATTGGCACTCTGGGTGTTATTTCTTTTCGTCATTATTCTTCACCTGCGCTAAAAGTTATTGAATGCAAGTTGTGCAAGTTGGGGACGGTTCCCTGCCTTATCGCTTACTTAACCTACTTCCTCCTTATTTTAGTCTATTTTTCATTCTTGTACCAGTGTCTTAGTGGTTAAGCTTATCTTACTTCCTGCTGCCAGTACTATAAAAACAGCATCAATGCCGCACCTGCAATATACGGTAAACTCATGCCGATTACGAATAAGGCTCCTCCGGTCACTGGTCCTATGATCCTGCCAAGGCTTGCAAACGTAAACCCCATTTCTTTGGGACCAAACCCTACTTTTAGCCGCTGTCAGCCTTTTACTTCTTATCTGAGCTAGCTAAATCGTCCAGCACAAGGTTTAACTGTTCCAGAACCTTATTCAGTTCCGCAACTTGAGGGATTTCCAGCTTCTTAAATATGCGGGCAAGCTTAGTCTTTCTTTCCTCTTCAAAGGCCTTTAAGGGTTCAATACCTTGAGGGGAAAGTTGAATTATTACCACTCGGCGATCTTCTTCGCTTCGCGTTCGCGTGATAAGACCTAACTTATATAGACGATCTACAAAGCCGGTTACTGCCCCCAAAGTAATCCCGAATTGTTGGGCAATATCAGACGGAGTACAAGTAACGCAACGTTCTAGATACTTTAAGAACATCATCTGATGCATAGATAAGTCACTGGTTTCAGGCATCAAATAATATTGATACTTTTTCCAAACTGCCCTAAACAATTGGTCTGTTTCTTCCATAAGGGCAGCTTCTTTTTCCTTGGTCATGGGTATGTCACTCCTTTACATTGGGAGAATTGTGTTAGTCTCTATTAATCGCCTTATTATAATTTCCGTAAATAGTTTATGTCAATTAGTATCTATCTATCCTCTTCTTTGATTCACTTAGTCCTTACAAATATGCGCAAAAAGACTCAGGCTCGTATAAACATATGCCTGAGTCTTTTGCCTTCATGATTAGTGATTCCGTATGCTTCATTGGCGGTTATTCGTAGATTTTCTCCTCCGTCAAATGTGCGTTTAGGGCATCCTCTTCAATTGATCGGTGGTTGGCCATCTGGGTTTTTAACTCCTTATAATATTCATGCTGAATGATCAGATCCATGACTTCGTTCGTACCCGTCCAAATCATGATCAAACGTGTATCTCGCAAGAGCCTTTCTACAGGATAGACATTAGTATAGCCGATCCCCCCCATGATCTGCATGGCATCGTTGACCACAGCCCAAGCCGAATTAGTAGCAAATTTCTTAGCTTCAGAGACTAAACGTCTGCCCTGAGCTGCTGGTATGCCTGAGTCAATGGCTCGAGCGGCCGCATAAACCAAGGCTCTTGCGGCATCTAAGCGAGTGATGGAGTCAGCAACCTTAAAACTAACTCCTTGAAAATCCTTGATGGTATGATTAAAAGCCTTACGTTTGGTACTGTATACTGCCGCTACTTCCAAGGCTGCCCGAGCCATACCTAAGGCTCCAGCTGCACTAGTCAGTCTTTCCGGGATCATCATCTGATAGAAAATTTCTGTTGCTCCATTTTCTTGGCCTAAGAGATTTTTGCTCGGAATTCGCACATCCTTGAAAACAACTCTTCCTGCGCCACCACCGCGGGTGCCCATCAGTCCGTAAACATGCCCGACCTCAACGCCTGGACCCCTATCAACGATAAAGGCACTCATGCTTTCATGAGATTTGCCTTCCGGATTAGTCTTGGCATACACCATGAAATAATCAGCACCCTCAGCACCGACCACAAAACGCTTTTGACCGTTCAGGATATAATCCTCTCCATCTCGTACCGCTACTGTGGTTGCGCCAAAGAAATCTGAACCGCCCCGGGGTTCGGTCAATGCTTCAGCTGTGAAGAGTTTCCCTTCTAAGGTGAGTTTTAGATAACGCTGTTTTAAGTCTTCCGAACCAAAACGAGCGAGCGCTTCCCCAACAATGGAAGGTAGCGAGTAAAGGCAGGCCAGACTAGTACCTAAGACCCCGATCTCCTCCAAGACCCCTATTTCGTCAACCCAGTTTAGCCCTCGCCCACCATACTGTGGGTCAAAACGCAAACCTAAAAGGTTTGCATCCCCAAGATCTTTAATGTATTCGCCAGGATAAACTACTTTCTCGGCATCCATATCTAGGATTAATTGCTTGGGTACTTTGTCTTTTACGAAGGCGATCGCTTCTTTCTGAAGTTCCTTTTGGGCATCTGTCAAAAGAAAATCGAACATCTTCCTCTCCTCCTCGTTTATGGTAATTCTTTATCCAATGGTTGTCTAACTATCGTTGCTAGGGTCACCTTCTTTAGATTGATGTTCCTCATTGCGTTTCCGCAATAACTCCGTAAACTGCTGATGATAGTCCAGTAACTCCTCTTTCAAAAGGATGAGTTCTTGGATCTTTTCTTCCAGCTCCCTTAGACGTTTTTCCCCGTAGGCTACTGTTCGTTCCAGTTGGAGACCTTCTGTGCGATCAATATCGTAGAGATCAAGCATTTCTTTAATTTCGGCCAGAGAAAACCCCAATCTTTTACCCCGCAGAATTAACGTCAAGCGAGCTCTCTCACGTGGACCATATAATCTCTGGCTCATTTTCTCGTGGTGTAATGGGGTTAGCAAGCCCATTTCCTCATAATAACGAATCGTCCTCGTTGTAATGAGCAATTCTTGAGCTAAATTCGAAATACTTACGAGGGGCTGTTCCGCAACCAAAAATGCACTTCCTTTCTGAATACGATTATTTTCTATTATAAATATTCTGACACCAGTTAACGTAAACGTCAAGTAATATTTCTTGGTCGAATAGATTTTTTATACTTAAATTTTAAAACAATGGGAACAATGAACATTATGCTCATAAGAAAGGAGGATTTCTACGTTATGTGTGACAACACTTTGATTGATGATCACTATCCCCGATTGGATGACTATATCGACAGCCTCCCTTACAAAAAGGAAAACTTAATTGGAATCCTGCATCATGCTCAAGGACTTTTCGGATACCTGCCCGATAAGTTACAGTGGCATATCGCCCAAAAACTTGACATCCCTTCTGCTAAGGTCTACGGGGTTGTGAGTTTCTACTCCTTTTTCACCATGAAACCTCGGGGGAAACACGTAATCAACATTTGCATGGGCACCGCCTGTTTTGTGCGAGGGGCTGAGAAACTACAGGCAGAACTTGAAAAACAGCTGGGGATTAAAACTGGAGAGACCACGCAAGATAATCTCTTTTCATTAGATTCTCTGCGCTGTATTGGAGCATGTGGCCTTGCCCCAGTTATGATGATCGATGGAAAGGTCTATGGACGCCTTCATGACCCGGAGGAGATTAAACGAGTCCTAGATGGGTACCGACCCAGTTCGATGCACGAAGCACGAGGCACGATGTACGATGCGTAGGGATCAATAATTGGGTCTCGGGCTTCGGGCTTCGACTTCGGACTTCGGACTTCGGGCCTCGGACTTCGGGCTTCGGACCTCGGACTTCGGGCCTCGGACTTCAAACCTCGACTAAAAGAAAGGAAATTACATTATGAAACTCCAAGCCATCGATGCGCTGCATACTCTAAAAGAGCAAAACCGTGCTCTTCTTGAAACACGACGCGTTACTAACCCTGTCACAACCAAGAACGCCCAAGGCCTGAAGAGGCACGTTTTGGTCTGTGGGGGACCTGGTTGTCACTCTTCAGGCAGTCCAAGTATCGCCAAACTTCTCGAAGAAAAATTGACCGAGGGAGGGTTATCTGAGCAGGTCAAAATTTTTCAACCCGGTTGTTTTGGTTTTTGCGAAAAAGGCCCCTTAATCGAGATACACCCTGACAACACAACTTATTGTGATGTTTCCGCAGACGATGTAGCAACCATTGTCGATGAACATTTTCTGCAAGGAAACCAGGTAGAACGCCTTCTCTTTGTGGATCCGAACACCAAGAAGCGTTTTGCTACTAATCTCCCCTTTTATGATGGCCAACTGAAAATTGCCCTCCGCAACGTGGGCTACCTTGCTCCTGAAGACATTCTTGAATATATCGCCGCAGACGGCTATCACGCCTTGGCTAAAGTTCTAGCCATGAATCCTACCTCAGTCATTGAAGAGATTAAAAAGAGCGGTCTACGCGGACGAGGCGGTGGCGGGTTTCCCACCGGCCTAAAGTGGGAATTCACACGTAAAAGTGAGGCCGAACGACGATATATTATTTGTAATGCCGATGAAGGGGATCCGGGCGCCTTTATGGACCGCTCAATCTTGGAAGGAGACCCTCATAGCGTGTTAGAAGGTATGCTCATCGCGGGCTCCGCGATTGGAGCTAGCCATGGTTTTATCTATGTCCGAGCGGAGTACCCGGCAGCCATTCATCGTTTACAGCTCGCCATTAGGCAAGCTCGGGAATACGGTTTACTGGGGGAAGAAATTTTAGGCAGTGATTTTTGCTTTGACATTGAACTTAAATATGGTGCCGGGGCCTTTGTCTGTGGTGAAGAGACCTCTTTGATCCATTCCATTGAGGGGGCTCGAGGGGAACCTTCAGTAAAACCTCCCTTCCCCGCCGAAAAAGGGCTATGGGGTAAGCCAACCTGTGTCAACAATGTGGAAACCTTGGCCAATGTCCCTCCCATAATTTTAAAAGGAGCGGATTGGTTTAGCGGAATAGGCACAGAAAAAAGCAAAGGAACAAAAGTGTTTGCCCTAGCAGGTAAGGTCCGGAATGTAGGACTTGTGGAGGTCCCCATGGGAACAACTCTCCGGCAAATTATCTTTAACATGGGTGGGGGAATCAAGCACGATAAAATGTTCAAAGCAGCGCAAACCGGAGGACCCTCTGGCGGATGTATACCGATTCAATATTTAGATACCCCGATTGATTATGAATCCTTAGCTGCCATTGGCTCCATGATGGGCTCCGGAGGGCTTATTGTCTTGGATGAAGACGATTGTATGGTTAATATCGCCAAGTTCT
>LADV01000314.1 GCA_000961805.1 Peptococcaceae bacterium BRH_c23
TTAACTTTAGCAATATGAGATAATTCGAGATTCCAGTCCACTTCTGCTTTAATCCGCATTAGCTCCTCATTTTCCTCCAAGTTCTTGAGAAAATCCCTTAAATCATTAATCGCCATTTTTCATATCCCCCTTTTTTTGTTTAGCCTTAACATAGACCAACTATTGTTAGCAACCGGACTTTTGATTTCCCCATACAGTGACTGGTCTGCTCTGTAAAATTAACAGATTCTTAGGAAACGAAAGCTCTCTGTCAAATGCCCACTCTATATCCTGGGGTTGGCCATAATGCTGTTCGATTGATATGGCATTTTGCGCGATAGCCTTGACCTCCATGATCGTAAGGCTCGGGGACATTTGCTTTTCCTTCAGCACTTCTCTTTGTACTGTCTCCCCTGTGACAGAATCCCGAGTGAACTCGGTTGTTTTAGGAGATATCCAGCGTTCTTTGATGTCTAACGTTTTTTTGTCAACTACAAAATGATCTGGTGTTACAAAGCCTCCCACTACCCCTTCACCAAGTCCCCAGGCAGAGTCAATCACAACTTTATCTCGTTCACCCGTTACCGGATCAACCGTAAAAGCTACTCCTGCAGACTTAGCGTTAACCATTTTTTGTACAACAACTGCCATGGCATCTTGTTCAAGACTGATATCATTGGCATTACGGTAATGAAGAGCATGCGGAGAAAACATACTACCCCAGCATAACAAGGTTTTGGCCAACACAGCCTCTATACCCGAGACATTAAGAAAGGTTTCATGTTGTCCGGCAAAACTTGTACTAGCGCCGTCCTCCATGGTTGCACTGGAACGAACCGCAACTAATACCTCGTTACCGACTTGAGAACAAAGCAACAAATAGGCATCACGCACCGCTTTTTCGACGACTGAAGGCAACCTGGATTTTTGAATGTACGGCCCAATGATATGCTTGATCATTTCTTCAGAGATTTCCACTCCTCCGACGATCAATTCATTGAGCCTTTCACTAATTCCCGAAGAGGTTGCAAAGCTGCGGTAAGCATTGACTGTGATCGAAAATCCTGGTGGAACTTGTTTCCCAGCTTGGCTTAATTCTCCTAGGCTAGCCCCTTTACCACCGACTAATGGTACATCTTTCTTACTTATTTGGTCCAACCACATGATCATCCCAGATTCCCCCTAACTCTCCCCCTACTCCTCTAGGAGTTCGACAACTCCTTTTGTCCCGTCTATCCGAACCTTCTGACCGGTCACGATCCCATCAGTCACTCTTTTACCTCGGGTAATCGTACCGACCACAGCAGGAATATCATATTCCCTGGCACAAATGGCCGCATGGGCTAACATACCTCCACTATCCGTGGCTACTCCTCTGATTTTTGAAAACAACGGTGTCCAAGCCGGCGTTGTAAACGGTGCGATCAAGATCTCATCAGGTTGCACCTCCGAAAATCCTTCATAATCAAAAATCACGCGTGCTATACCTTCGACAACGCCCGGGGCCCCTGGAAAACCCTCCCAACGATTTTCAACATCAATCTCCGGTTTGGCCTGTCCCCTAATCACCTCATCCGTCATGCCCCAGATCTTGATGAACACCGGATCATCAATTTTCCCTTCAGGAACAGTTCCAATGAAAGGATTTACTTTGACCTTGTGCAACTTCGTCCACACATCCTTGCGCCGATAGACCATACTGTGGACCCTTGTATGGTGCTCTTCAATCCCAATCTTTTTATTGATTAAAATATCTTCTAAGACTCCTTCGAGTTCATCGATTGTCATGAAAAATACATCATCAATTTCATCAATAAATCCCCAATGGACTAATCGCCGTCCACACTCTTGGATGGCATACCTCAATTCCGAATAAGTCCACTGCTCGACGTAAAAATTATGGTCTTCGTTGAAAGGGTAAGAGTATTGGGCCAATTTCAAAGCTTGCAGAAATTCTCCCCGATCTTCTTCAGGAATGTCGGCTACAGTACGAGCGATATACTCATCCCGCTCCGCAATTATTTTCTTGGTGTGTTTTTCAAAATCAAAACTACCTTTTAGGATATAGGTCTGGATGGTGGTAAATGCTGGCATTGGATCCTCAATCCAGGTTCTATATGCACAATCAAACAAGGCTGCTGTAGATCTACGTCCGTATTTCTCTAAAAACTGCGTAAACTTACCCAACCAAAGCTTACCCTTAGTGCTCTTTATTAAGCGCTCATTAAGCTCTTCTTGAGTGCTGATTTCATTAAACTCCTCCGCTAAGTCCAGTTCATTAGCCACGTCAGCCAGTTTCCAAAGTGCACGGTCGATTTCAAACATTTTAGTTTCAAACCCCTGCAGAAAGGTGCGCATTTGTCGTTCTTCAATATTATATTTGGCACAGATTGCTTCAAAGGTCATATAGGCAAAGTGTGCTGGATACATACACACAAAATGCAACTCCCAACTGCGTTTGGAGATTTTGACAGCGTCCTTCAGCACATTAATCAACCGGTCTAAGGGAAGGGTCTTTTTGTTAATTCCTTTCAGGTAATCCAAGGAAGCGGTCCACTCTTCCACAATATCCGCGTAACGCTGTGGCCAGTTTTCTAACATATCCATTAACTTTTGCTGAAAGATTGGCTCTTTAGCTTTTATTACCTCAGGGTCAGTTATCGGCATGGGTCCGGGGAAAATCCGACCATCATAGAGTACATAATCAAATCCCTCCGAATACGGAAAGGTAAACCACTCAGCGGCATACCTTGTCCCCCGGGGCCAATGGTAAACAGACGCACCCATTGGACTACTTGGAGGATTATTGTGCACGCTATCATGAAACCACAGTCTAGCACTATCTTCCTGCCGATACATTTTCATGGGTACCCATTCGACTTGATGATCTTCCAATCTCATATCTTCGTTCGCCAACATGTCATCCTCCTTAAAATTTACTCAAATACTTACCAGGGTTCCTTCTTCCTTTAACTTGGCAGTGATGATTTCACGCAAACCATTTTTATTAACCTTAGACTCTGAAGCAAGCGGGAAAGTATCGACGATCTCCAAACGTTCGGGAAGTTTATACTTAGCCAGTTTTTTGGTATTTAGGTAGCCTATCATTTCTTCAAACATCAGCACACCCTCATCTTTGTTAGGAATAACGAAAGCACAGGCCTTTTCTCCCATTATTCTGTCAGGCATAGCTACTATTGCGACGTTTGATACCTTGGAATGCCCCATCAAAGCGTTTTCAATTTCTCCAGGATAAATATTCTGTCCGCCCCGAATGATGATATCTTTCTTCCGACCAGCGATCATGACATAGCCGTAATCGTCAATCTTAGCTAAGTCGCCCGGAGTGGCCCACCCCTCACTGTCAAAGGCTTCTGAAAACGTTTTTATCGGGTCACGGTAGTAACCACACGAATTTTGGGGACCTCGGAAATATAATTGTCCTACTTCCCCTTGGGGTACAATATTCCCATGGTCGTCAATGATTTTGATTAGATTCCCGGGCAAGGGTTTTCCAACAGTTGAACGCCGTTTTTCCGCCGAATCTTCAATCGAGATCCCCGAAACCGAACCTGTATCTTGGGAACCATAGGTACTAATGATTGGTCCATGAAAGCGCCGTTCCACTTCCTCAGCAAGTGTCGGTGAGAGGTAACCACCTGAGCATCGTATGGCACGTATTGAAGACAAGTCATATCCTTCGACGTTTTCTTGCATCATCATAGCTAGTTGGGCCGGTACAACACAGGGGATAGTGACCTTTTCCTTCTCAAAAAACTCCAGGGCATTGGTGACACTATAATCATATAAGAGAGCGATTTTGGCAGCGACTTGCGGAGCAGCAAAATAAGTGGGTGTACCACCGGCAGCTCCAGCAGCTGGTGCAACAGCACAGACTACATCATCAGGGCTTAATTTCCAATTCTTGACGTGGGTTTTCGTACTCCATAGACGTGCTGCAAGACTTTGCTCAACAACCTTAGGAATACCTGTAGTACCGGTTGTGGTCGTTAAAAAGCCTACATGAGTCGGATCCATACGCCTGTTGGCAAGATAATCTTGAGGATATTTTTCTTCCAACGGGGCTTGAACAATCTCTTTAAAGGAAAGGGTACCTTCCGGAACATCCGAACCAATCACGATAATATTTTCGAGTAAAGGTAATGAACCTTTTAATTCTTGATACATTTCGTAATAATCGAAGTTTCGGTAGTTTCCGGGGATTATAACAGTTGTTGCTTCAATTAGAGAGATGATTTCCTGCAGTTCTTTATGACGTAACGTATGCATCAGAGTCATTGAAATAATTCCCGCTTTTTCACATGCTACCCTGGCTATAAAGCCTTCCACACAATTTGGCAAGTGAACAACTACCCTTGCATCTTTTGGAACAGCCAATTCAATAAATTTCAGGGCGAGACGATCTGCTTGCAATTTAGCCTGAAGCCAAGTTAGACGAGAGCCATTTGAATCAATTAAAGCCTCCTTATCTGGATAATTCTTGGCGTTTTTTTCCCAAAAATCTGAGAATACTTGGTCAGTCCAATAACCTTTAGCCAAATAATCTTCAGCATCTTGTTGGTTATACTTTACCGGTATCATCCGCATCCTCCTCCTACTAACGCTGATTCCGCTGAATTTATTAACTCCTTAAAAGCTTTGATTATAGCCTCTCCAAACTCTGGTTCGTCAATATTAGCATTCACCTCAATTACCTCGATGTGCTTACCCGCCAACCTCTTAAATTCCTCTACAAAAATCTTATCTGCTTCCGGTTCGTAAATTGCCATTCCTTCGGTATCAAAGGATGCCCAGCCTTTCATGGGCATCAGAAACTTCACCGGTCCCTTCGAGGCATTTAGTTTTTCGGCCATTACCCTTGCTACAACCCCTAATTCCTGAGAGTTTAGCCTTAAGAAGGTGCGGAGAGAATCCAAATCATACCTCTTTCGCTCATAATAATCCGGTTTATATTTGCTACGCGCCGGTGTCATAAGGTTAACAGCACAAGGGGCAATTATTTGAGGAATGCCCTTTATACCGGCAGCTTCTAAGCGCTCTTTTCCTGCGGCCCTAGTACCGCCAAAGAGTTCTTCCCCTACACCACCAGGCGCTAAGTCAATGACAGCCTTAAACATGCCTTCTTCAATAATCAACTCTTCCATTGCTTTATCAGCGACCCCTGTGGCTGAAAAACCTATAATTTGATGACCTTCCTCCTCAAGACGTGTCCGAACAAAATTTGCAGTCCGTTCACACATACTAAGTTGGGTCATTGCGACATAGCCTCCAGCCCCAAAATTCTTATCAGGACCAATTCCATTTAACTTTTCAACCATACCCACAATTGACCCAGCTGCTCGATCCAAGATGTCTCTAATTAGCTCATTCGACCCAGTAAAATCAATCACGGAATGGAGGATGGCTATGTCGGATGTCCCAAAATACCGACTAGCTAGGCCCTGGGATGCTGCAACACTACAAACCATCAACTTTGGAACTCCGAAGGGTAAAGTCCTCATAATATTTGTTTCCATTAGACTGTTTGTAGCGCCGCCAATCCCTATAACGCCCTTAATTTTCCCCTCTTTGTAGAGGGCCTTAAGCTTAGTTGCTGCCCCAGTTGTCATTATTTCTCCTAACTTAACTCGATTTTCTGTTGTAATAAGTGTTTCGCCCGGATTACCTAGCTTATAGATTTCTTCTCGGGTGATATCAGACACCATACCTGGGTTTCCCCTCGTACCTAAATCGAAGACTAAAGTATTACAATCCCTTGCTTCAATTTGATTCTTTAAATATGCTGTTTCGACGGCTTTTGTATCTAATGTGCATAGAATGACGATTGTTTTAGCAATGTCTTTAGTTTTTGTTGTAGTCAAACTGTTTCTCACCCCCTTATTATTTTTTAATTATTCTGAATTATGAGACTATAATAACAGGCAAAGAATTACTAAACTATTACTCTTCTAAGTAAAAAAAACTTAAGAAATTGTCTATATTGGCCAATATAGATGTAAAAAAAGTGCGCAACAATTACCCTAGTTGCGCACTTTTTTATAGTTCAACATTCTGTGTCCTACTAAATTACTACAGTTAATTCTTTTGGACAAAACTCCCACTTATTGAAGTAAGAGTCTTATGATTGGATAAAGCGCAAGGGTATTTGACCTTGCAGCTTAGAGTTATATTACGAGTTTTTTAAATAATTATTTCGGCTATTATATTCATCTTCAGCCATTATTTTAGCCGCTTGAGTGAAAAACCAGCTATCGACCTTCGAATTCAACCAACTTAACCTTTCCTCAATTGTTACCTTAAATATATTGAGAAAAAATATCAATCCTTCTGAAGTAAAGCGAAATAACTTATCCGAATCTTTGACTATCATGTCGTTATCCGAGATAGTTGTGAGCCTTGAATCATGCCCATCAATAATATTAATAATTTCTTCTGCTTTAGTTTTGTTATAATTAACTTCAGCCAAAATCCCCGCGGCAATTCTAACCCCTTCAACTTCATGAATTCGATTCAAGGATTGATCACAGCCTGGTCCAAAAGCTTTATTCTGCATTTCAAATGTTAGTTTACTCCACCCTACATCGTGAAGCAATATTGCTGGAATCACAACTTCCGGATCCCCTTTTTCCATTAAAAGCAACCTCTCCCCAAACCTTTTAGATACCGCTATGTGAATTTGATTGCTTCTTGTTTCAAGATATGGTAAGGCAAGCAGATAAATACGATCAATTATATTCATCTTCACAATCTCCTATCTGGTGATCAATTTCGGAAGTTCAATAATTGACCATTTTCATATTCGCCCGTCCAACGTTCAAACAAATTATGTTCTACCCCGAACTGATCAAGTATTTTCCCCACCGTTTGATCAACAATATCATCAATTGTCTTGGGAAGATGGTAGAAGGCCGGTAAAGGCGGCAATAGTGTGGCACCTATTTCTGCCACATTAGTCATCAAGCGCAAATGACCCAAATGTAATGGAGTCTCTCGAACGACTAATATCAATTTTCTCTTTTCTTTTAGGCAAACGTCTGCTGCCCTAATCAACAAATTTTCGTTAAAGGAATTGGCCACCGCTGATAAGGTTTTGATAGAACAAGGCGCGATAACCATTCCATCAATTAGAAACGAACCGCTTGCGATCGCCCCGCCAACATCATTATAATGATAATTTTTACTTGCCAGGGACCTTAATTGATTTAACGTGTATTTTGTTTCTATTAAGATAGTTCTTTCAGCATCTGGAGAAACTACTAAGTGAGATTCTACTCCATTTGCCGCCAAACTCTCTAATAAACGCACACCGTAAATTGCCCCTGAAGCCCCTGAAATCCCTACTGCAATCTTCACTTTTTTATTCATAACAACGGCCTCCTCTCAAAATACAACTCCCTTACCTCATAGAAACTTCAAAGCTAATTGAACTTGTAAAGTAACCTCAGGATTTGTTAAGTCGAGCTCCGCAATTTCCTGAATGCGTTTCAAACGATATTTTAAGGTTCCATCATTAACAAAACCCTGTCTTGAAGCCGCTTGGATATTCTGATTGCATTTAAAATACAGTTTTAACGTTGAAATAAGTTCGGATTTATGTTTTTTGTCATATTCAATAACTTCTCCCAGTACCTTTTTGGCGAACCAGATAAATCTTTTGGGTTCTATTCCCAGCATGCCGTATGCTCCAAGGTTCTCATAATCAAAGCATGTATTCTCTTTATTTAGATGCTTCATTATTTGATTGGCTGCACTAGCGTTATTATAATTCTGTCTTGTTTCGATGATCGAATTACTTTTAACCCCCAAAGTAAGCCACCATTTCGAAGAGGGAGATTGCCCTAACAGAGTTACGAGTAAATTCTTCATCTTTTCCGCCTGACCATCCTCCCCATTACCCAGAATGATCACCAGCTTGTTCTCATGTAACCCGATAACTCCATTCGGTGGCATGGCGTTTCTTAACTCATTGACACATTTATTAATGGGCCCTATTCGACCACCCTCGAATTCAAGAACTATCAGGCTTAATGGATAATCTAGCGTTATGCCAAGTTTTATAGTCCATTCCAATACTTGTTCTTCATTCATCGTGTTGCTAAATAACCATTCATCCAAAAGATGCTTCATAAGTTGTTTCTTGTTATCCACTGAAACCTTTTGTTTTAGGAGGACTAAAGCGATTACAACACTGGCATCACGTAAAATCAGCTCCTGCCCTTGTGATAAACATGTTTGATTTAAGTCAACCGCTAAAAAACCCAATATCTCTTTCCCCGCTATGATCGGCGTCAGGCAACGTCTGACAGGTTGCCCATTTTTGCCAACTGTTTGATATACAGCGGTTTCTCTCCTACTATAGAAACTCTCCATTAGCCCTTTGTTGGAGTGTTCCCCTAACAGCTCCCGTGATGAAATCTGCTGATTCTTGCCAGTCACTCTTGTTTTGGCCAAAACCCGAAATTCTTTATCTTCAATCGAAACCGGTAGACCAATGGCCTGCCCGATGGTGCTAATAATCTTTTGCAATCCGGAGTTTTCAAGAACTAAGCCCGCTAGCTGGTTATGCAGATTGATGGATTTTTGTAAGGATTGTTGTTGAACTAGTAAAAATTCATTAACACGCTTCAATTCGGAATTCGTTATTTGCAATTCTTGATCAGTTAAGTGATATAATTTTGTGTTTTCTATAACCATCGCCAATTGAATACCCAATAATGCCAAAATGTTTTTGTCATATTCGTTAAAGCCGTGGGAGGTTAACTTATTTGCCACCAACAGAGAACCTAACTGACGACCGTTTGAAATCAGTGGAACACCTATAAAATCCTGGATTTTGCCAGCAAACATTAAATCCTTCGGCAGATTTTTGCCATTGGCAATTATCTCGGTTCCATTGGCTAAAAGATTGGCTAACTCACCAGTAAATCTTTCAACCTGTTTGGCTACAACTTGATTCGAACCCAAAACATAACCAAAAACGTTACAACCCTTGGAATTAGGTTTCTTGATAATCAGATACACCTTTTCACACGACACAAATTGACAAACTTGCTTATAAAAATCCTTTGCCATTTCATTAAAATTCAAGCCATCGGAGAGTTGAAGGGCAATCTCATTCAATAATTTCCATTGACTAACCCATTCTTTACCCTCTCTCAACATAAGTTGCAGGCTTTTAACCACTGTATTAGGTTGCAAATCGCTGATATTTTGGTCAGCTTTACCTTCCCACTCGGATTTGGCCCTAATTTCGTATTGACAGTACGGATCCCCTTTAGCTATACATTTTGTCTCTACACACACCGCCTCTTGCCCAAAAAATCTGCTGCTATAGCCACTAGCATAACCAACCAGTGTCCAACAAACTGCCTCTGCTGAATGACCGTAGGTTTTAATGTACTGTTTGGCCTCAAAGGAATTCTCCCATTTTCCGCACATATAAAAATGGTTGGCCTCACGATCATATTCCAACACCTTATTAGTAACACGAACCAAACCTTCGCGAGTATGGATTTTTGGTCCGGCTAACATCCAATCAGAGTCATTTTCCGAATTAAAGAAGGGTTTTACACCGTGGGCATCGCTATATCCACACCGATAACCTAAACGGACCAATACTCCTCTTGCTAGATCTAACCCTAGTGTTTTAATTAACTCATCCTTAAGTTGACTCAATGCGTCTGCGTGAAACAAAAGCAGTCTATTGCCGCGAAAAGATATTTCTCCCTCACTGGGATCCATTATGATATCCTGCATATCCAGCAATTCGATTTTCATTCGAACAACTACTCCTTTGTATACTGAATATTTTGAATATTATAATTAATCTATCACGAATTTTAACTAGAATCAATTACCATATTAGACATAGGCTTACAATTGTTTTTACCTATTATGGGTAAATAGTTTTATATAATTTAAACAAGAAGAAATTGAACACCTCCCTTGTATAATGGCCAGAGAGGTGTTCAATTTCTTCGTTCCGATTTTATTCAGTGAACTTTTCTTTCATAGCGCGCCAGACTTTTTCATAAGTGAGTGGCAAACTATTGATTCTCACACCCATGGCATCAAAGATGGCGTTCGAGAAACAACCCATGGTCGGATTGGTTGCTCCTTCACCGACTTCCTTTACCCCCCATGGTCCAGCCGGCTCATAGCTGTCGACTAATTCGGAATGAATCTGAGGCATGTCGAGGGCGGTAGGTAATCTATATTCGCCGAGATTGGGGTTAAGAATTCGTCCCTGATCATCAAACAAAACCTGTTCCCAGATCGACTCTCCCATGCCCATATACAGGGCTCCGTGTACTTGCCCGTGCAGAAGCATAGGGTTGATCACCTTTCCACAATCATGGACATCCCACACTTCTCGAACATCGATTTCACCCGTTTCCTCGTCGATTTGAACCTCGCTGATCTGAGCACAATAGCTATAAGCTGGCGAGGTACCCACTGCGGCTCCTTTGAATGTCCCCCCTAAGCGGGGAACAGAGTAGACTCCACGGCCTAAGAGAAGACCCCGTAGGACAAAGAAACGACGGGCCACTTCCTCAAAGGTTAGCGTGTTAGCCTTAGGACGAGATATTGAGAAAATAATCCCTTCCCGGCACTCTAGGTCTTCAGGCGGTAAGTTCATCAACGTGGAGGCCATGTCCAGTACCTGTTTTTTGATTTCCTCGCCTGCCCTCTTAACGGCCGTACCCGACATTAAGGTCTGACGGCTGGCATAGGCGCCAAAATCATGGGGCGTTGTTTCAGTATCAGCCGCAATGATCTTCATGTTTTCATAGCGGTATCCCATAGCCTCTGCCGCCATCTGACAAAGGACAGTATCTGACCCTTGGCCAATATCTGTCGCGCCGGTATAGAGTGTCGCCGCACTACCGTCCTCATTGACCTTGATCATGGCAGAGGCTTGAGGTAGGTCGGTCCGGTAAATGGGATAACCTGCACCCGAGACAAA
>LADV01000164.1 GCA_000961805.1 Peptococcaceae bacterium BRH_c23
CCACTCCACAGATTCATTGATGAAATCCACGAAGCCTATCGTCTCTAATATCTTGTTGGCCAGTGCTAAGATTAGCGGAATAGTGTGCCTTTGTTCCTCTACTCCATGAACATATTTCCTTTTGACAGGCTTTCGACTGCGTTTTGGTCTTGCTTTTTGTTTTTTAGATTTTTTTGCCATGATGAGACACCTCCCACCCAAAGGTAGACTTTTAATCTCATCATAATTGACGGAAGGTTGTTTGTCCAGTACTAAAAATCCAAATTTACCACTCATTGAGTAAGAGCCCATATGTTGGCTCTTGATTTACAAACGATAAATACCGTTTGTTGCGGCAGGCGCTCATAAAAAGTTTGGTTTTTAGTCTTAATTGCATAGATTGATAAACCGTGTTCATTGACCTTGTTTCATGTTTTACATAAGGTGCGCCAGAAAATATCAGTGAGTTATTGGGTGAGTGCCGAATATGGGATAAAATGGCAACAAAGACATTAATAAAAAAAAGAAGCCAATAACCGTAATATTTCAGTTATTGGCTAAGATGCATTTTGGTTAGTCCAGATCATTATAATTTTTCCAAGTGGCTAATATCATCGTCCAATAGTATCAGACTTTATTATTCAGTGACAGACTTTATTATTAGTGAACAACACTAACCTTATTAATATTGAACTCCTGAAACAAAGACCTAAGTTTTTTAATAACTTTATTCCCTAATTTAACATCTTTATTTCCTTTTTAACAACTTTATTCTGGATAAACAAATACCCTTACCCACACTTCGAGTAACCACAGTGCGTACAAACAACACAACCGCTTTCATGGTTGATCGACATGCCACACTCTGGGCAAGCATTTTCTGGAGCAACATTGGCATGGGCTTTTTTAACAACTACCTTTTCTGTCGCGGATTTCCCTCGCCCGACAGCTTCGGGCTTTTCAGTCGCTGGCACTTGTTGTTGCGTGCCTATGTGACCTTTAGTAAAGTTTATTCCTACCTCGTTATATTTCCTAATCACTCGAGCAATGGCATCAGGGCAAGATGTGACATTAACCCCTTCACGGCGCATACAGGCTGGGCAGCGAATACCTTTGATCTGTTCAGTAATTGCATCAACGGATAATCCTGAACGTAGGGTTATGGAGATCAACCGAGCTGTTGCCTCGGATTGAGATGAACATCCTCCTGCACGACCGGTATTTGTAAAAACTTCACAAATTCCTTTTTCGTCCGCATTAACACTTACATATAGATTTCCGCACCCGATTTTTATTTTCTCCGTAACGCCTATAGTCGTAGTCGGTCTTGGCCGAGGAACGACCGTGTTCACCTCAGGAATAAACGGTATTTTGGGAACAGACCATTGTTCCGAGACCCCTTGGTCTTTCGTCTTATCATCCTGGGTTTGTGCGGCTATGGTACCCGTAGAAAGCACCTGTTCTTCTCGACTACCATCACGATAGACCGTTAATCCTTTGCAGTTTAGTTCATCCGCCAATCGATACGCTTCAGTAATTTCGTCTCGTGTCGCAGAGTTAGCAAAGTTGATCGTTTTAGAGACCGCATTATCCGTATATTTCTGGAACGCTGCCTGAATTCGGATATGCCATTCAGGCGCAATCTCTTGGGCCGTGGTAAACACTTCTTGTACCCAGTTTGGGACTTCAGGTAACCCTAGGACTGTCCCAATTTCTGCAATCTTTTGCGTGAGTTCTTGGGAGTAGAAACCAAACTCTTTAGCAAACGCTTCAAAGAGCGGATTTACTTCTACTAAAGCTGTTCCATCCATCACCGTTTTAGTGTAGGCAACTGCAAACAGCGGTTCTACCCCACTCGAAGCGGCACAAATCATAGAAATGGTTCCGGTAGGAGCTATGGTTGTCAGAGTAGCATTCCTGAGCTTCATCACCCCGTCATAAATAGAGCCCTCATAATTTGGAAAAGCTCCCCGTTCTTCAGCTAATCGCTGAGATTCAATACGGGCTTCGGTTTGAATAAATTTCATAACCTTTTCTGCATATTCGACTGCCTCTTCAGTAGCATACGAGGTCTGAAGTAAAATCAGCATATCTGCAAATCCCATGACGCCTAGTCCGATTTTTCGATTTCCTTTCACTACTTCATCAATAATTGGTAGCGGGTACTGATTAGCATCAATTACGTTGTCAAGGAAGCGAACCGATAATCGTGTCACCTGACTCAAACGTTCCCAGTTGATTACCATTTTTCCGTCTTTTTCGATGACCATTAGTTTCAAATTGATCGAGCCCAAGTTGCAGGCTTCATTTGGGAGCAATGGTTGCTCTCCACAATTATGCACATAAACTCCGTTGGCATCGAAAGCGTTCACCCCTGGAACTTGAGCATCATAAACCTCCATCTCTCCTGCTGGGAGACATTCGGTCACACTAGCCAGAAAGCGTTCTCTATTTATAGATCGTTGATACCCCTCTAAGCGCTCTTTAAGGGTTTGCATTTTTTTGTTGTTACTAAATCCAATTATTTCTGAGAAAACAGTTAAATTATCTTGGGATATCGAAAGTTCATGCCCTGGCTGAACCTCATAGTCCTGATGACCGCCCTTACCGTCCGGCATAGATTTATATCCAGAAGCTTTGCGATCCCTGTAAATCGTAGAAGCCATGCCTAAACGATTCAACATCCGCTGAACTATCTGAAGCGCCACAGGGTCCTTTTGCCATAACCTAACGGAAACTCCCTTGTCCTGAGAACCGACTACGGTCCCATCCGTATCAAAAAGACCTCTTAACAATCCTCTATGGAACTCAGAACTTGTTCTTTCCAGATCCTCAGTTAGCTTTTTTTCCTTTGGAAAAATGCCAAATTCTCCTGCCAAATCGCGCAAGGATGCTAACTTCATCCGATGTTCGCTTCTATCACTGATTACCTTTTGGAAGCCTTGAAAATCACTACGATGTCGCAAGGAAGAAGCAGCCTTCTCTGCAGCTTCTATCATGGACTCCGCTTCCTGATTTTCTCCCCATACAGAGATGATTCCACCTTCTTCTTTTAACGTCCCATCTCCTAATAGTAAGCCTAAAAGGTAACCTTCTTCGAAACTCCCCTTGCCAGACCAGTTAAGTCCCCGATTATTTGAAAGAAGGATTTGATCCCCTTGTTTTAATTCACCAGCAGGTTTCCACTCCTCAGTGATCTGCTCTCGGGTCACTTTCGCCGCAACCCGAACTAGATGATCACTGGTTACTTTAATCTCATAGCCGCGGTCAGTCTTGATGTTTAGAACTTGTTTAGTCCCGGTTGAAAAGAACCCTTTTGAACTCGTTTGATAGTATTCTCCATTTAATGCTAGCTTTAAATCCTGACCTAAAACCGTTTTGACTTGTGCTGGGCCATGGTCTGTAAGAATCCAAGTATCTCCCGTTACACAAGGATTCGTGGCTTCAATCTCTCCTTGCAGCGGGGTAGGATTTCCCTTATTTAAGCGATCGAGAAAGACAATTCCAGGTTCTCCATTTTGCCAAGCATGATCCACAATTTTATTAAAGACCTCTGGCGCAGATAATTGTCCGACTGGACTGCCCGTGTGGGGGTCTATGAGATCATAAGGACGCCCTTCTCGAACGGCTAGCATAAATTCTTCCGTAATTCCGACAGATATATTAAAGTTGGTAATTTCTTTGTTATCTTCTTTGCACTGAATGAAATCTATAATATCCGGATGATCGACACGAAGAATTCCCATATTAGCTCCCCGTCGGGTACCGCCTTGCTTAACTGCTTCCGTGGCAGAATTAAAAACTTTCATAAAAGAAATAGGACCAGATGCCACTCCACCGGTTGATCGGACCATGCTATTCTTGGGGCGTAAACGTGAAAAGCTGAAACCAGTCCCTCCACCAGATTTATGAATAATTGCTGCGTTTTTAATCGCATCAAAAATTTTCTCCATGCTATCTTCAATCGGCAAAACAAAGCAGGCACTTAATTGACCAAGATCTCGACCGGCATTCATCAGTGTAGGCGAGTTTGGCATGAACTCCAGGTTCGCCATCATGGTGTAAAATTCTTTAGCTAAGGCTTGGGTTTCTTTTTTCCCCTTGCCATATTGAGTCTCTTCAATCTCTGCAACCACACTAGCTACTCTGTAAATCATGTCTTCTGCAGATTCTACAACTTTTCCATCAATTTGTTTAAGATACCGTTTTCCCAATACAACACGTGCATTAGACGTCAAATTAGCCTTGATCCAGGTTTTTGGTGCTTGTCCCTCGAAACTCAACTCGAATCCCCAACTTTCCTTATTAACTCTTTTAACTAGCTTTTCTACTCGGAAGTTTTGCGCTTTTCGATAAGATCTTTTAGCTCTTCCATAAAACGTTGTATATCTCGAAACTGACGATAGACGGAGGCAAAACGTATGTAGGCTACTTCGTCCAAACTAAAGAGGTGTTCCAAGACAGCTTCTCCCACCTCGGCACTCGACACCTCACGCTCGTGGCTATTGCGGAGAGTTTTTTCAATCCCGTAAGCCACATCCTCAATTTGGTCTCTAGAAATTGGTCGTTTTTCACAAGCCCTAAGCATGCCAGCCAACATTTTAGAACGTGAAAATTCCTCTCGTCGACCTTCTTTTTTTACAACAACGAGCGGAGAATCCTCAAATTTTTCAAATGTGGTGAACCGACGCAAACAGTGATCACATTCTCTGCGCCTACGGACAGTAGTTCCTTCATCAACTTGCCGGGAGTCAGAAACTTTCGTTTCCACGTTTCCGCAAAAAGGACAGTGCACAATTTCACCCCACTACATATAGTATGCTTTAAATTAAACCATACTATATGTAGTGTGTCAACACCCCAGTTGGACATTAATTTGCCTCGCACCTCTCTCCAACGCCGCTTTCTGTTCATTATCTCTCTGTCTAATTCTAAGACCCACTTCCACAGGAGTAAGTTCAACTTCACTGCCTATTTTTCGGAATGTGCAAGCTATATCCATCAAAAATCCAAGTCAACATTAGTGACTCTATCGCTCATCTGTCATTCATCAATTGAACTCAAAAGGGGCAGACTAACTATTGTAACCTTAAATAATATTATCTGAAGAAGGAAGTGACATAATCGTGATTAAAAAATTCCCCACAGAAAAAAACCCTAATCCCAATACAAAACCAATTCCATCTCGTCCGGAAGATCAACCAAGTATGGATTCTAGAGACGGCCATGGGCTTTCAAAAGAAGAAGCCTTACGGTCAAAGAAATAGCATGACCATAAAAGGAGACATCACTTCATAGTAATTGAAGTAATGTCTCCTTTTGTATCAGGGCAAGCAAATCGGATGCTACTAAGGAATTATTAAGTTTATGCGGTCACAGTCTCCTCCGTGGCTACAGCCACCTGCGCTTCAGCAGCAGATTTTGCTTGAAGTAAAGCTTTTTCTCTCTCTTCTTCTACTAAGAATCTGCGTAATACTTTACCGATAGCAGTCTTGGGCAAGGCCTCTCGAAATTCAACTTTCTTAGGAATTTTAAATGCCGCCAGCTTATCCTTACAATAGGTCATGATCTCTTCTTCTGTAGTGCTTATTCCTTCTTTTAAAACGATATATGCTTTCACCATTTCTCCCCAATATGGATCAGAAATTCCAGCACACACTGCTTCTCTCACTGCGGGGTGCGCATACAGTACCTCTTCCACATCACGTGGATAGACATTATATCCGCCCGAAATGATCATATCCTTCTTCCGATCAACAATATAGAAGAACCCGTCCTCATCCCTATGAGCAATATCGCCGGTGTAGAGCCAGCCATCTTTCAGAGTGGCCGCCGTCTCCTCAGTTTTTTGCCAATAGCCTAACATGACTTGGTCCCCTTTAACCACCAATTCACCAATCTCTCCCGGTTGTAGTTCTTTTTCTCCCGTCTCCAAATCCATAATTTTAGCATCTGTGTTGGGAGCTGGAACTCCAATTGAACCCACTCGGGCATGGAATATTGGATTTAAGTGGGTGGCTGGTGATGCTTCCGATAAACCATATGCCTCAACTAACCTGCCACCCGTTAATTCTCCGAAACGAAGCGCCACTTCCTTGGGAAGCGGAGCTGATCCACTTAGGCAACAGCGAATAGACGAAACTTTATATTCCTTAATCCGCGGATGATTAATAACTGCAACATACATGGTCGGCGCTCCTGGAAAGAATGTGGGTTGATAATCGTTGATATGTTGAAGCACAGCATCAATATCAAACCTCGGTAAAATGATCATGGCTCCTCCGGAAATAATTGCTATGTTCATACAAGCTGTCAATGCGTATATGTGAAATAGGGGTAATACTGTTAAAACTCTTTCCTCACCCTCGGTACCGGATATCCATCCCCAAGCCTGCATAGCATTGGCAACAAGATTATGGTGGGTTAACATGACCCCTTTAGGTGCTCCAGTCGTACCCCCTGTATATTGCAAAACAGCAACTTCGTCTGATTTGCTTTCCATTGCCGGAGGCTCTAGATTATCCAAGCTTGTGTTGGCTACAACCTCCTCAATATCCATAAATACGGGATTATCGTCTAAACCTAAGCCTTTAAGTCCAGAAAATGCACTCACCCAGTCTAACGCGATTATTTTTAGCCCTACTTCAGCTTGGATCGGCGTGATACGAGGCAAAAGTTGTGGAATTGAAACAATTCCGATGGCCCCAGCATCTTGCAAAAGTGCTTTTAATTCACTTTCCACGTAAAGGGGGTTCGTCTGCACCACTATAGCCCCTATCCTTTGAATAGCAAAGAACGCGACTACCCAGTTAGAACTATTGGGCATATATATTGAGATGCGATCCCCTTTTTTTACTCCTCTCTGGACTAACTCTTTGGCCAAACGTTCAACTTGAATATTCATCTCGCTGTACGAGGTTGTCTTACCTGCAAAGATTAACGCTGGGTTATTAGGATATTTCTGCTCGGTCTCCTTAAACATTCCCAGCAGAGTTTGCTCTGGGATCTCTAATTGTCTCGGAATATTCTGCTCATAAAATCGATACCAAGATCTCTCACCTAAACCTTCTGCCATGCATTCATCCTCCTCTAATATGAATGTTTACTCATTCATATTTAACATATTTTAACACACTTATAGATAGATTAATATATAAATATCTTAATTTTCTATATATTTATATTATTCAGTTAAAAATTATATTTGTACTTTTCTTTATTCAATTTTTTAATCACACTATAACTAAATCAACCCGCACTTGAGCAATGGTTGTTTTGGTTACAATCCTCTGACACTAATCAAACTACAGTTCTTTGTAATTTCGTCTATGTGTAAGTTAGATGCTAAAGATCAGATATTCCTAGCCAAGAGATACCTTGTCCAATTGATAACTTTTTCCATATTAAGATACGTTAGGCACGATAGTCTTCAGTGGAGAGTATCGCCGAGCCATCGGGGATCCACCCGTTCGCAAGTAACGAAAGAAAGCTGGGATTTACTTTCGATCCAACTATGTAAAAGCTATAAGCTCAATCGGAAAGATAGAATAATAATAATCCTAGTTCATGCTAAAATTCGTGAATTTGCGACAATTATTCTTGACAAAATTCGATAATCATCATATTGTAGTAAAATATTAAAGTCCAAAGTAATATAACTTAGGGAGGCTTAAACAAATGTTTAGAGTTAAGACTTTGAAATTTCCATTGATATTTGCTCTTGTGGCGTCTTTAATCGTTGGATGTGCTCCTTCAAAACCTTCAGGTGACCAGACCCAAAAGCAAGAGAAACCAAAAGTATCGATATTGATTCCTGGTAAGCACAATGACAATGGTTTTATGGAAGCTGCGTACAGAGGCTACTCTAAAATCAAAGACACTTTGCCTGTTGAAGTTTCATATGTATCTGATGTGTCTGCTACATCGGATAAGGATGTTCTGACTGAGGCTATGCGAGAATTAGCAAAAAAAGATGCGAATATGATTATCGGACATGGTGGGCAATGTAACGAACCCGCAAAGACGGTCAGTAAGGAATTCCCGAACATAAAATTTGTCGTGATCCAAGGTAATGTCAAAGGTGATAATCTCTCCAGTTACGTTGTCAAACAGGAGCAGTCAGCATGGTTAGCAGGTGCTCTTGCAGGTTTGACTACAAAAACTAATGTTGTAGGGCATATCTCAGGTGCATGGCCTACACCAGGCTTATTAGGTAGAGCAGCCTTCTATGATGGTCTAAAATATGTAAATCCTGACGCAAAATTTTTAACTTGGTTTACTGGAAACCTAGACGATTTAGAAATTAACAGGAAAGCAGCAGAAGCGGAAATTAAAAATAACGCAGATATCATCTATACTATGCTTAATGCAGGGAGAACCGGCGTTATTAATGAAATCAAAAATAACGAAGGCAAAGTGAGGCATATAGGAAACGTTTCAGACTGGACACAAGTGGATAAACAATTCATCGGCTCTGCTGTCGCAGATTCCAGCGTGGCAATCTTCAATTCAGTCAATGACTTTATTAACGGTAAGTGGCAAGCGAATCAAGTCATTGAAATCGGTTTGAAGGAATCTGATGTTGTAAAACTCACAATGGCAGAAGATGTTCCAAATGAAGTTAAAGCCAAAATCAATGAGTTAAATGGTAAGCTCATAAGTGGAGAGATTAAGATTAAAACAACTTATGAAGGCAAAGAATTCTATCCTGCGACAGGTGAATTCGTAGATCAATCGTTCAAGTCAAATTTAGGCAAGTAACAGATACTTGGGGCATATCCCCTGGGAAGTAGAATCCACACTGCGACTTATAACGAAGACTCCTGCCGTGTGACGAAAGGCGGACGAGCCTTTCGCCACACGACGACATATAAGGCACTCTCCAGCAGTGTGGATCCCGAACGGGTGGAACCCCGGCTTCCATTCGATGTTTGATACTTGAGATAACAAGCAAAAGACTACCTCGTTAGAGGTAGTCTTTTGCTTGTTTACCTAAGATACGTTAGGCACGATAGTCTCCAGTGGAGATTATCGCCGAGTCACCCTCCCCAAAGAAACACTTCGTGGCGAAGGTGAGCCTAACGCCACACGGCGTCCCAAGACGAATGCTCCTGCCGTGTGGATCCTACTTTCCCAGGGGCTATGCCCCAAGTATCATCGGCCCTGGAACGAAAGGCACGATAGTCTCCGGTGGAGAGTATCGCCGAGCCACCCACCCCAAAGGAATACTTCGTGGCGAAGGGGAGCCTTTCGCCACACTGCGTCCTGTGACGAATTCTCCTGCTGCGTGACGAAAGGCGGACGAGCCTTTCGCCACATTGCGACTCGTGACGCAAACTCCAGCAATGTGGATCCGAACGGGTGGAACCCTGTGACCCAGATGTCCACAATCTTTTCAGTATTACAAAACACAGAAAAACTACCTCGTTAGAGATAGTTTTTCGCTTGTTACCTGGCGATGACCTACTTTCCCAGGGGCT
>LADV01000228.1 GCA_000961805.1 Peptococcaceae bacterium BRH_c23
TGCCGCTGCCGGCATCTCTTTGTGCGCTAGTCTCTGTCCTTATTAATATTCAAATTTGTCTTAATCCCAGGAGGATATTTTTTCAGCGTCTCCACCATGTTAGTCGCTACCTTTAACGCCTCTTTCCTGTTTACTTCCTTCTTCACCGGGTCTACTCTGTTTAAGTCGACGAGAGTTTTCAGCAGCTCCCCGTAGGCGCTGAGCATATTGCCTTATCCGCTGCCTCTTCCGCCTTTTCTTGCTTTTGCGTCACCTGATTTTCCGGCTCTTGAAGGTCTTCTTTCTGAGGCGTCCGGCCACTTTCATTAATTGTCTGCCGCAGCTCCCGCTGGCTCATATGCCCAACATCATTGTCCGCTATAAATTGATCCCGGTCCTCTAGTGGGATCCCAAAGAGGATGAGTCCTTGGGTGTAGTTCAAATGTTGCATCGATGCACCATTTGGCTCCTTCCCCGACGGGGGAGGAGAGTATAGGACCGTACTCCCGGAAGGTTTTCATCAGTCTGCTGGCTGTGCTTCGGGAGTAACTCACTGATTCAGTGATTAGTGTTCATTCTCCGGAGTACATATCCAATCTTTGTATTGCCTTATACTTGCACCATTTCACACAGGTTCCGCATTTTGTGCACTTTTGTTCATCGATCACATAAGCTTTCCCACGTTCTTCGCTGATCGCCCCGGCCATGCAAACTTTTCTACATCTGTCGCAGCTCCGGCATTCTTCAGCGTTAATCTGATACCGATAGGGAGCTGTGTCTGGATTTGTTTTTGGCCCGATGACGCGCCCGGCGCTGCGCTAATTGGTATCCTGCTGATGATAGGCTTGGTGGTGCTTGGCGTGAGAGCCGCTTTGCGCAGACACTGATGAGAAATCCACGGGGATGAACGTATGTCCATCCGACCACCCTAATGTGAGCATGCGAAATCCATGATAGTAACAGCCCTTAGCATGATCCCAACACCTCGCGAGGAGTTCAACGGCCTTACTCCGATTTCGCCGCACTTAAGGCGGTAAGAAACCGACGCCAAGCATAGGCTGAATGGTTTAAGAAACGATAAACGGCGGCCTTGCATCGCGATTAATCTCAATCTTCATTATCTCTTCTACATCTTCAATAAATTGACCTCTTTCTTCTATTTTTAGTCTTAAGTACTCTTCGATTTCTGCTTATATATTTTGCTATATCTGTGATTATGGAATAATTTAAATTATTACCAGATTTTTTACTTTCTGATTATGATGATAGTCCCCGAAAATTATGTGTCAGAAAGGGACGGAATAATTAAAGCTTGCTTAATCGAAGAGTGCAATATAATTGAGAGTAAACTCAGATAATTATGGCTTTTCCTTTCCCAATCGTCTCCCCTTTATCTAAGATCACGACCTGATCTGCGATACTCTTAGCATCTTCCCTATCATGAGTCACAAAAATCGAAGTCATCCAAGTATCCTTCAAAATTCCGTTTAACTCTTCCCGAATCGATTGACGTAAATGGGCATCTAAATTACTAAAGGGTTCATCAAGCAAGAGAATCGATGGCTTCGGAGCAACCGCTCTCGCAATCGCCACCCTTTGCTGTTGTCCTCCACTTAATTCGTAGGGGTAACGCTTAGCATAATCCTCTAAATGTACAAGTTCCAACATTTCAAGGATTCGTTCGGTTTTTTCTTGTTTACTCAAATTCTTTAAACCAAACCGGATATTCTCCTCCACCGTCATATGGGGAAAGAGTGCATAGTCCTGAAAAACCATCCCAATTCCTCGTTTTTCCGGAAGCACGAATTCATGTTCATTAAATAGTATCTTTCCATTAATTTGCATTTGACCGTTCAGAGGAAATTCAAGTCCAGCGAGAAGGCGCAAAACTGTACTTTTACCACTTCCACTTTCCCCTAAGATGCAGGTTACTTCACCCTGATTCATTTCTAGATTAAAGTCCTTAACGTTATCTACAGATGAATTCTTATATCTAAAGGACAATCCTCTTATTTCGGCAAACATTTAGATTCCCTCCTTTTCTCCTAGTTTATTTAGCAAATACACGGAGGCAACGCTGACTAGAATAATCAACAAGGCAGGAATCGCAGCCTCATGAATCATTTCATCCGTGGCATACTCATAGGTTTTAGTAGCTAGCGTATTAAAATTATACGGTCTTAGAATAAGGGTTAGCGGAAGCTCCTTAACGATATCCACAAAGGTTAAAGCGAAAGCAGTGATAACCGCCGGCTTAATCATAGGGAGGTCAACTCTAAAGTACGTTTTGGTTACCCCATTTCCAAGCATACGAGAGGCTTCAAAAAACTTCTTCCCCACTTTTTCAAACCCTGCTTCAATGGATTGGTATCCAACGGCTAAGAAACGAACAGAATAGGCAAAGATTAGCATAACAATACTCGAACTGAGAACCAAAGTGATCGAGTTGGGGTTCAGTGCTTTATAGAACCACTCTAGCTTACGATCAAAATCTACAAAGAAAAGAATTACTCCCATAGAAATAACGGCTCCTGGAATCGAATAGCCAAGCAAAGTGACCTTTGAGAAAAGCTTCCCAACCCAGTTTTCTTGAAGCCTAGAAAAATTCGCAATAATCACAGCAACCCCCAAGATAATTAACGCTGCCACCAGCGCTACTACGACCGAATTCCCAAGCAACTTAAGAAATGCTATATTAAGAACCTTTTTATAAGTTAAGGTACTCCAAACAAGGAGTTGAAGGACTGGAATTATGAACCCTAAACTAAGAAACATAAAACTGACGAAAAAAGCCCAAAACCCCTTCAGCCCCCTAAGCCGAGTCCGTACAATTGGCCTTACTTTAGAGGTGGTATAACTGTATTTTTTTCTCCCTCTTAATCCTCTTTCAAGCAGTAATACACTAATGACAATAGTCATCAAAACTCCTGAAAGCTTAACGGCAGTGTCGATATCCCCCATAGAGAACCATGCCTTAAAAATCGCAGTACTAAATGTTTGCACTCCAAAATAAGAGACTACTCCGTAATCATTGAGCACCTCAAATATAACGAGAGTCATCCCACCTAAGATGGCCCCCCTCGAAATAGGTAAAACAACCTGAGTAAAAATTTCCAGCGAGTTCTTCCCTAATAGCCTAGCGTTTTCAATGAGAGACGCTGATTGGTTGGTTAAAAACGCACGAGTGACTGTATAGACATACGGAAATAAGAAGACAGCGAAAATGAATATTGCTCCCTGAATGTTCATGATATCCAACCACTTCGGATTGACTTGAACTTCCAAGACATTTCTGAGAAGCCTTTGTACGACTCCAGTATAGTTTAAAATCCCATTATAAGTGTACGCCCCAATATAAGGCGGAATTGTCAATGGTAGAATTAGAGCCCAATTAAAAATCCTTCTTCCTGGAAAATCATAAGCTGAAATCAACCATGCCAGTCCGCTTCCAACCAAAACTGTAAATACACCAGTAAAACCAATGATCATCAAAGTGTTGGTAATATAATCTTGAAGTAAATAGGTTTTTATGTGATACCAATTTTCATTCGGTTGAACGAACAAATTCCCAAATAAGTAAACATTAGGTAAGATAATCAGTGCAACGAAAAACGCACTCAACATTCCCCATAGATTAAAGCTCCGTTTGATACTGCTACCACTCCTCAAATATACACCACCCTTAATCTATCTATTAACTCACCATACCAAATGAAGGCAGCCTCTCTAGGCTGCCTTCGTTGACTCAAAGAATTACTTCCAACCCACTTGACTAAAGATCTGTACAGCGTTCTTATTATTCTCGCCTAATTTCGTGAGATTGATAGTCTGTGGTTTAAAGGTTCCCCAGGACTTCAAAAGGTCTGAAGGCTCAACAACAGGGTTAGCCGGATATTCGTAGTTTGCTTCGGAAAATTGCTTCTGGGCCTTTTCGCTAGAAAGGAATTCAACCAATTTGATCGCATTTTCTTTATTCTTTGCGGATGCAGTTACACCAGCTCCACTTACATTAATGTGAGTACCGGTTGTGCTTTGATTTGGGAAGAAGACCCCGAGTTGTTTAGCGACCTTGACTTCTTCAGAATCCGAGGAATTTAGGAGGAGGCCGTAATAATACGTGTTCATGATGGCGACATCTCCTTCGCCTGCGACCACAGCCTTTGCTTGATCCCGATCCGATCCTTTGGGAGTACGAGCCATATTGTTAACAATTCCTTTAGCCCATGCTATCGCCCTTTCTTCCCCGTTCACAGCGATAAATGAAGCGAGTAAGGATTGGTTGTAAATACTGTCTGAACCACGGACAAGAATTTTCTTATTCCATTTGGGATCGGTCAGATCTTCGTACGTTGATAATTGGGATGGGTCTACCCGATCCTTGGCATAAACCAAGACCCTCGCCCGAACCGTTAAACCATACCATTGATTATCCTTATCTTTTAGATTCTCAGGAACGTTTTTAGATAAGGTATCCGATTCTGCAGATTGTAATAACCCTTGTTCTTTTGCCCTATGAAGTCTTCCGACGTCTGCTGTCACGAGAAGATCCGCTTGAGAATCTTTCCCTTCCCGAGCAAGACGCTCAATCAATTCATCGGATTTCCCTTCGATGACATTGACCTTGATCCCAGTTTCCTTAGAGAACTCCTCTAAGAGCAGCTTATCCGTCTCATAATGTCGGTCGGAATAAATATTGACAACTTGACTTGTCTTTTCCCCTTGCGGTGAACTGGATTCCGTTTGAACTGACGTAGTCGATGAAGTTGCTGAACAACCCGTAAGTACCGCTCCAGCTAAAGTAAGTACAGCAAGCATTCCTGCAAAGCGACGTTTTTTCATAATGTGTTTCTCCTCCCAAATTTCCAAAAATAGTTCATAACCTTTGATTTTTATCTTGCACGCGTTCAAGATATTGAAAATCATTATCAGTTACAAGTATACTTCTTTTAGCTATTTTGTCAACAGTTTTTTTGATACTCTGCTATACTCCCAAGAACTTAGATTATATTTCAATCAAAATAGGAACAATCTCCCATGTATCTAATATTGGTTATCAGTTAACTCCCTCACGCAATAAAGTTAAGTAGACAAACGCTCAAGATTATCAAGCAAAATATCTGGTTTTCCCTTCTCGTTAAACTAACTGCCTTAGTGCTAATTTTCCCTGGTTGGCTTATTTTATGGGTTGCAGTCCTTAGTGATACTTGCGCAGCAATAGTAGTAATATTAAATAGTATGCGATTAATGAGACTAGTCATTAGCAATTCTATAGTCCTTTTTGCTTATTAAACTAACTAAAGTATTTAAACCTTGAAGTATATCTACGGGTTCGAAACCAGTTACTACCCCTGGAATCTTAAAATCCTTGCTTAGAAATTCGTAAGGTTCACTTCCGATAATTGCACTAACATTACCCGTAATAAAAAACCGTCCAAGTTCAAATCTTTATCCTGAACGAGTGCTCCCATAACTGGGGGCACAATTTTATGGGCTGTAAAGAAAAAAAGATTGCATAAGCCGTTTTTTCTTGTCTCGATAGCCGTTACCGCAGTCATCGGTGCGGTCGTTTCAAAGCCTACTGCCAAAAAAACAATCTGTTTAGAAGGATTGTCCGCAGCAATGGTGAGGCAGTCCATAGGAGAGTACACTAGTCTAATATCTGCACCTTCCGCCTTTTTCTTAAGGAGCGAGCTTTTTCTATCTCAAAACTCTTCCTGGAACAGCAAGACACACACTAATCTCTCCTTTTTGAGTCCATAAAAGTATATTAATCAGATACATGCTTTATTAAATTGACTATTAATGTTCACTTGCTGACTTAACCATGAGCATAATTCATCGATACCCTGATCTTGGTCTTTAAGACAGGATGTCTCGAAAATAGTCGCTAAGGCATTAAGAGAGTTAATGTCTTTGTAGAACTCAGCTTTATCGAAATTAGTCAGTTCCAATAAATCCATTTTGTTTAAAATAATTGCCCCACTGTTCTCAAACATTCGCGGATATTTCAATGGTTTGTCATTACCTTCCGTGGTACTCAATACTGTGATCTTTATGTCTTCACCCAGTTCAAAAGCCGCTGGGCAGACTAAATTGCCGACATTTTCTATCACAAGCAAATCCACATTATCCAGGTTTAAAGAATCTAAGGCACCTTTGATCATCTTTCCATCCAAGTGACAAGCTCCCCCTGTGTTGATCTGAACCACTGGGACCCCTTGTGCCTCGATTCTTTCGGCGTCCTTAGTTGTGTACAAGTCCCCTTCAATAACTGCAATTTTAATTCTATCTTTAAGTTTTGAAATGATCTTTTCCAGCAGCGATGTCTTACCAGAACCTGGTGAACTCATCATGTTAATAACATAGATCCCTTTATCGTTGAGCAATCGTTTATTTTGAGAGGTTATCTCCTCATTTGTATGGAGGATGTTGGCAACTACCTTAATCTCACTCATCGTTTAGTCTCCTTCAATGGTATTGATATAAAGCTCATACCCACGAATAATGTTCGTACAGAACTTGTTGCAGCTGGGACATAGCTTGTTAAAATGTTCGATTGGAAATTCTAGATTACAATTCTTGCACTCACCTAATGCGCTTACGATTTCTATGTTCAATGTGGACTCTTCCAGCATCGTACCTTTGATACAGCTGTCGAAAGCAAACTCTAAGGATTCAGGCATGACACCGGATAGCTCGCTTATTCTTAAAGAAACATTATTTATTTTTATTAGATTATTTTCAAGGGCTTGCTTGGTGACTATTTCAATTACGCTTTGGATAATGGAAACTTCATGCATTAGTTTCACCTAAGACTACTTTAACATCTAAGAGTAGCTCTTTCTTAATATTCGCAATCACTTCAGGTATTTTGGCATACATCAGGTCCGTCATTTCTAAATTAACCGAGATTGTTTTCGGTTCTATACCAAAGATAACGACCTCAGGATATTGACCCATCATATTTGCCATTTTCACAACATCCAAGATCTGAACATCATGAATAGAAAGGTTTTCTTTTTGATAATTCTTAATATCTTCCGGTTTTATTTTATAGATAGTGCCTGGTTTCAAGCCTGCTCTCAAACAATCGACCACGATGACCTTTCTATAGTCCAAAAAGTAGCCAAGTGTATCTAGGGTGGAAGTACCTCCATCGACTAACTCAATCGTCGATGGAAGCGTTTCATTTTCAAGGTGTGTTATGACATGAACTCCCACGCCATCATCCTGCATAAGAATGTTACCAATTCCTATAATGACAGTGTCCTTCATCACTAAACTCCTTGGGGTTGTACCACAAAGTTGGACATTTCCATTCCCTCAGGCGACATCACATGAACGGAGCATCCTGTGCAGGGGTCGAAGGAGTGAACGATTCTTAAAAGCTCCACGGGTTGCGAAGTATTCTCAACATGCGTTCCAATTAAAGCCTTTTCCATCGGCCCTACAATGCCGGCATCATCCATAGGTGAAGCGTTCCAGCAAGTTGGAGTTACGATTTGGTATTTCGTAATTTTTGAACTTGCTACAGATAACCAGTGACCGAGTGCTCCTCTGGGTGCCTCAGTTAACCCTATTCCAGAGCCAGAAGCAGGAGTTCCTAAATTAGTAAACTGATTTTGACCGACAACCACTTGATTCAACCAGGTTTGCATATTAACCGCAATGTTATTCGTTTCTGTGAAGCGCGCTAAGTGCCTGTCCATGACAGAAACATCGCGACGATACTCTCCCGTGAGCCATGTTCTTGCTATGCTGCCCGCTTCATAAGCAGCTCCATTATATCTCGGGGCCTTTAACCAAGTGTAAGCACCTGCTTTACCAAAGCTTGGAGTCGTCGTCTCGGAGGCCGGATTAGAGCCTGATGGTGACGAATACCAAGAATGTCCCACATATTCTTTGATATTTGTCTGTGTAAAGCTCCCGATCGTGCCATTAGTTACCGTTCCTGCCGGGTATAGCTTATTTCCAGACGTATTTGTATCAAAGACCCCAAAGGATATCAAATTGCCATACCCTTTGCCAACCGTATAATAGTCGCTATAAGTCGACGCTAATTTGTTGACGTCAGTTGCATACGTAGTTTGAATGAACGACGTAATAGTATTTAAATAATTACGAAAGTTTGTAATGTCTGTCGCGGACGGGATTGCGGTAACTCCACCAGGAACTACGTTGCCGACATGGGGAAGCTTTCCGCCAAAGATGGCTCCCATTTCATGGGCTTGTCTTCTTATAGATAACGCTGCGACATAGTTATTAATCAAGGCTTGACTGTCGGTCGCATTAAATCTGAAATCCTGCGTATATCCGGGCGTCCACGGGTGCATTTGTGGGCCTTGAACATAGTCCATTAAAGCTAGTTGGTAAAAGTGCAAAACATTGCTTGAGATGAAGTTAGCGCCCTGAATCAAGTTTCTTAATAATAAGTTCTGAAGACTTGGTGTAAACCCTGCGGCTTGTTCAGTAGCCTTTGCGGAATCAATAGCGTGAGAAACTGGGCAAACACCACAAATCCGTTGGGTTAGAAACGCTGCATCCTTCGGACCCCTTCCGATCAGCATATTTTCAAAATCCCTATATAAATTACCCGTTGCTTGAGCAGCGGTTACAATATTATTGGCATCAAGGGTTACTGAAACTTTCAAATGTCCTTCGAGTCGAGTAATCGGATCTAATACTATTGTACTCAATTGATTTCATCCCTTCCCTTAATAAATTACTCATTATACCTTACATAGAGGATTCGCTGGGAAATCAGGATTCGCACATCCTATACAAGGATAGTTAACCCCAATGCACCATGCTTGTCCATTATTCCATTTCATTGAAGGGCATACATTTTGAGTACCAGGTCCTTTACAGCCTACGTTTTTATAACACCCATATTGCCCCAGTTGTTTTACAACAGTGGTTCCTTTTCGCGGACACATACTATGGATCTTTGTTCCAAAATAGTTACTTGGTCGGTTAGACCTATCAAGTGAAGGCATGCCAATGAGAATTAAATCTAAAAGTGTTTGAATAAGAACCGTTGGATGAATCGGGCATCCAGGTAGATTAACCACAGGGTTTACAGTCTTTCCACTAAGTATAGAGCTGGCGGTTAGACAACCCGTTGCATTGGTTCCTGCAGCCGAAACCCCTCCAAAGGAAGCACAAGTTCCTGCTGCAACCACATATTTTGCCATTGGTCCATACTTCAAGACAGCTTGTTCCATGGTTAAGTGAGTTCCATCAACTTCTCCAATGACACAATAGTTTCCATTGGCACCAGTTGGCACTGCACCCTCAATCACTAGAATAAACTGCCCCTTATATTGAGTTGCACTTTGGTCTAAGGTTTGCATTGCTAGGTCACCAGAAGCGGTCATTAGGGTGCTGTTATACTTCATACTGATTTTGTTTAAGAGAACATTGTCAATAGTAGTGGGATTAGTAACATTTAACGTCGATACTGTACAACCTGAGCACCCTGATCCTTGAGCCAAATAATCGGTGGATCTGTTTCAGCTGCAAGAACATTGCTAACACTACCAAGACTGACTTCTATACCTAGGGCTACTGCTGCTGCGACGGACCATTTTAGAAATTCTCTTCTGCTGATTTGCATAATGTCCTGTCCCTCCTTAATCTATTGAAACCTGTGTGTCTACTTAATTTATTAGTGCGACTTAAGTATTGATATGATAATCATTCTCAATATGTGTGTTAAAAAATTACTCCTCTCATTCAGGAGCACTACACTTCTTCCCGTTACATACTTAATGGTAGTTAGCCAGCGGGTAAATAAGTTCTCGTACTTTTGTCCTGGCTTCTAAAAAGCTCTCGTACCTCTTATTAGACAACTTTTCATTACCATATATTTTCCACCAATTATCTTAACCAGTTTCAATGAAGGATGGCCGATATATCCTAGTACGTCTTTAAATGGATAGCCAAGAAAAAGTCCTATTTCATGAGGGAAATCCTTCCCATTTAACCTTGTAACCAGAAAATCAACATAACCTTCTACAGAAAATTGTTCTGGATAGCCAAGGCCTCGAAGAAATCTTAACTTTGTTTTGCTGCAGAGTGCATTTTCTAGAGAAGTGAAATGATAAAACAAAACTTGTACTCTTCCATTCTGTTTCTTTATTTCTCTTAACTTGATGTTTTTATCTCGCGAAAAGTAGATTTTTAATTCTTCCAAAGCCAAGTTTTTTCTTTCACCTTCGCTTATAGGGGTAGTACCAGCGAAGCTGTCATAGCCCGCAAACGTATGGATTAAATTGGAATCTTGGCAAAATTGTCACCCAAGCACAAAACATATGGTATATTATTACATAAAAGCTGGTTTTCCTAGCTAGGGATCACCAGCTTTAAAGAGCTCTACGAATTTAAGTGGAAATCACTGACTGATATAATTTCCAGTCAATAATACGTAATTAGGCAATTTCGAGGGATAATTTTTCACTTCCGCAATTAGGACATTGACTACTATATCCGCCACTCTTGTCACTTATGATGTAACCGCCTTCCATGCTGAGTTTGAAAAATAAATCTTTCATTGGCATACTATCTGTTTCATAATCACAATCTTCACAATAAGCATGCGCTGATATTCTTCCCTGTATTTCTAAATATTCTGGTGTACCATGAGTTTCAATCCGTTGTAATGCATCTTTATACTCTTGAACACGTTTATTCCAATCTTTTGCTGCCAATGCTTCAGTCTTTTTCCAGTCACCACAAGCAGCATGGACACCGCAAAAATACTTCATACTTTGATATTCAGGTTCTTGAGAACTTAACTTCGGTTGACCTCCACACACAGGGCATAGTAATAGATTTTCCATAATTCAATTCTCCTCCTCGCAATTTATTCACCTTGTCCATGCTACCCCTGCTTGTAAATAAGCTAGAATATCATTCATATTGCTATATTCATGCATTTTGGTTAATCGTTGTCCTTTTTCAATGAGATACTCAGTACAGCAACCAATTAAGAAAGCTTTATTATTAAAGCAGCCTTCAATACTTAAAGTCTTATCGTATCCTTTATTCTTATACCATTCCCAAAAGTAATCGGGCACACTTAATTACCTCCAATCACTGAGTTATGCTGCTAGAAAAAGCGTTAAGAAAATCACCCGGTGTCATTATAGTAAAATACTCTTGTATTTCTGGAGTGTAAAAGTCTAGATCCCCGGTGATAAGTATATCCGGTTGAGCTACCATAGCTGAAATCAGGATTGGGATATCTTTTGGATCTCGTATATATGGAGCTTTTACAGCGGAAAGGTCTTCCGGAGTGTATGCTAATTCAAACTCGATTCTCGTCAAGAATTGATCCCATTCAGGCAATTTATTTGGGAATCTTTTATTTAAAATCCGCGATACTTCGGCGATAGAATAGCTACAAATGATTAACTGATGTTCTTCGACAAGCAGAAGAAGTAATTTTCTAGAAACCGATGTTTGGGATATCATAGCTGAAATCAATACATTGGAATCGACGAACACACGAAAAAAGTTATTTTTTTCGTTCATTCCACATTTCCTCCCGGACTTGCTCTAACTCTTTTAGCATCTCTTCTTCAGTAATTCCCTTGGCCTGGGCTTCTGTGCTCATCGAATCTAAAAACTCTCTTAAGGCAATTACACTAGATTTTGTGATAACTATATTCCCATCTTTTTCAATAAACGCCACCTTATCACCTTCGGACAATTTTAATCGTTCACGTACCGCCTTTGGAATGGTAATTTGCCCCTTTGATGTTACTCTTGAAACTTCCATGTCCATAAACTTAGCTCCCTTCATTAATGAATTCCTTACATTCCTTACTTATATTATAACATGATATGGAAAATATATTCAACTAAAAGTTCCGGTTATTATTTCGGAAATGGAACAACGGCGTATTTATAATAAAGATTGCCTCATAAAGTAAGCTTCGGTATACTAATTCCAAAATGATTGTTCCGATACTCACTCTTTTAGGAACTTTGTTTGGAGGGGAATTATGAAAAGAAATTGGGAGCTGGACGAATTAATTGAGCATTTTACGATTATGCCAAGTGAAATGAGGTTAATTGAGAACAAGACGGGAGAAACCCGGTTAGGCTTTGCTGTACTACTTAAGTTTTTCCAGCATGAAGCTAGATTTCCAAGCCAAAAATACGAAGTTCCTAAAGCTGTGATTGCTTATATTGCAAAGCAAATTTATACGGAACCAGCATTATATGCACAATATGATTGGGCCGGACGCTCCATTACATATCACCGAACACAAATCCGTGAGTTTTTCGGATTCAGAGAAGACACCACCCAGGATACGCATGATATAACTGCCTGGTTGTGTAAGAACGTCTTATATCACGACCAAGAATTTGAACATGTCAAAGATATGGTGTATAAACGGTTTCGGGAGCTGAAAATTGTTCCTCCTACTCCGGAGCGTATTGAGCGTCTTATTCGGTCTGCTGTCTCAACTTTTGAAGAACAATTCTTTAAGGCCACCTATGAAAAAATGCCTAATGCATCTTTGTCCAAGTTAGATGCCTTGATAGAAAGTATTTCATCCTTAGATGAGGAAAAAGACGAACCAACTGGTGAAAATGGAGATCAACTTTCTTTTCATGAATTAAGATCAGATCCAGGCCGACCAGGTTTAGAGAGTGTCTTTAAGGAAATTAACAAGCTTAAAACGATTCGGAATTTGGATCTTCCGGATGATCTTTACCGGGATGTTCCATATAAAGTTTTGAAAAAGTATAAGCAGCGTGTGGCCACTGAAGATATCCGTGAACTACGTCGGCATCCAGAGCCGATACGCTACACGTTATTATCCGCTTTCTTTTATCTCCGGAAATTAGAGATCACCGATAACCTTATAGAGCTACTTATTCAAATCATTCACCGAATCGGAGTACGGGCCGAACGCAGAGTAGAAAAGGAAATACTTAACGATCTGCGGCGAGTTAGCAACAAACAAGGTATCCTGTTCAACTTGGCACAAACAGCTCTGGAATTCCCGGACGGGATAATTAAGGACGTTCTCTATCCGATAGTCAGCGAACAGACGTTAAAAGACCTGGTTAAAGAGTTTAAAAGCACGGGGCCAGCTTATCGGGAAAAAATACATACTGTCATTCGCGCCTCCTATAGCAGCCATTATCGCCGAATGATTCCCGAAATATTAGGCATCCTTCAATTTCAGTCTAATAATGAGGTTCACCGGCCTGTTATTAAAGCCCTTGAACTTATCAAAAAATATGCTCAAACTGGGTTGCATTATTTTCCGGCGTCAGAAGATATTCCAGTTGATGGTGTTATTCGTTCCGTGAACAAAGAAATTATCATTGAAAAAGATGATAATGGCCAGGAACGAATTAACCGCATTAATTACGAGATTAGCGCACTTCAAGCCTTAAGGGATCGTCTGCGCTGTAAAGAAGTGTGGGTAAAAGGTGCCGATCGGTACCGCAACCCTGATGAGGACCTACCGGCAGACTTCGAGATACGGCGAGAAGAAAATTACAAAGCCATTAATCAACCCATGGATGCCGAATCCTTCATAAACGCTTTAAAGCAAGCAATGATCGGGGGGTTGGAACGACTTGATGTTGGACTTCCCAAAAATCCCAAAGTCCGAATTACTGACAAAGGTAACGGATGGATAACCTTATCGCCTTTGGAACCGCAGGCAGAACCGGCTAATTTAACCCGTATTAAAGCAGAATTGTTACGTCGCTGGCCAATGACCAGCCTTCTCGATGTGCTGAAGGAAACCGATCTGAGGATATCCTTTACTGATAAATTTAAAACATCGGCAGTCCGGGAGGCGTTGAGCCGGGAAACATTACAAAGGCGCTTAATTTTATCCTTGTACGGACTCGGCACCAACACTGGCCTAAAACGAATTAGCTCCGGCGAACATGAGGAATCATATAAGGATTTACTTTATGTACGGCGTAAGTTTATACACCGGGATAACCTGCGAAATGTTATTGCTAAAGTGGTTAACGCAATCTTTCGAGTCCGAATGCAGGAAATATGGGGTGACGGCACCACTTCTTGCGCTTCCGACTCAAAAAAGTTTGGGGCTTGGGACCAAAACCTCATGACCGAATGGCATATCCGGTACCGGGGTCGGGGCGTAATGATCTATTGGCATGTAGAAAAGAAATCAACGTGTATTTACTCACAGCTAAAATCTTGTTCCTCATCAGAAGTTGCCGCCATGATCGAGGGTTTACTGCGGCATTGTACTGAAATGGAAGTCGAGAAGAATTACGTTGACTCCCATGGCCAAAGCGAAGTAGCATTTGCCTTCTGCCATTTGCTTGGGTACCAGTTAATGCCGCGTCTGAAGGCCATTCACTCTCAAAAGCTATACAGGCCGGAATCCGGAATGGCTGAAGCTTACCCCAATCTTCAACCGGTTCTTACCCGTCCGATCAACTGGGATCTAATCCGTCAACAGTATGATCAAATGGTGAAATATGCTACCGCATTACGTTTAGGTACTGCTGAAACGGAAGCTATCTTAAAGCGGTTCAACCGAAACAACCTTAAACATCCTTAAACATCCTACCTACCAGGCTTTAGGAGAACTTGGGAAAGCCGTAAAAACCATTTTCCTTTGTGACTATCTGCATTCTGAAGAACTGCGCCAGGAGATTCATAAAGGATTAAATGTCGTGGAAAACTGGAATAGCGCAAATGGCTTTATTTTTTACGGTAAGGGTGGAGAAATCTCTACAAATAGATTAGAGGATCAAGAAATAGCTGTTCTGTCATTACACCTATTACAGAATTGTTTGGTATACATCAACACGATTATGCTTCAAACCATCCTGTCAAATCCAAAATGGTTGAATCTAATGACTCAGGAGGACTTCCGTGCTTTAACACCTCTTGTATACACCCATATCAACCCGTATGGAACGTTCAAGTTGAACATGAATGAACGTCTTCCGCTGGAAGAGGGTGTGATCGCATGACTGAGAAGAGAACTTCGGCTAAAAAGAAAGCTAAGGAGTTGGCCAAGCATCTAAGAGGGGAACGGCCTGATTATGCTTATCTAAAAAGCTTATTTCAACACCTGAGAGCTGAATTGGAAATAGAAATACCTAAAACGTCCAAGAAGTTACCTTATGTTCCTACGGAAGAAGAATTAAAGCGATATTATGATGTGGTCTGGAAGGCTAAGAACTTTCAAGATATGATGATAGTTAAAACGCTACTCTATACCGGCGCAAGAGTAAGTGAGTTAATAAACATCAAGCTTACAGACGTCGATTTTCACTACTGTCAAATAAGGATAAATAAAGGGAAGGGGAACAAGGATCGCATTGTCCCGTTCCCCCAGTCATTTAAGGAATTGCTGGCCATGCATGCTGATTCAATGATCAAAAAACAAGCCGTTTATCTATTTGAATCTTCGTGGAAGAAAAAATATACCGACCGGGGTATTAGAAAGATCCTGGGTAAGTATTCGGAAGAAGCAGGACTAGCACAGAATTTATCTCCCCATAAATTACGGCACTTTTTGTTAACCTGGCTAAAAAAGCAAGGCATCGATGATGCATTGATTCAGCCTTATTCCGGTCACAAAAGCCGAAAGTCATTAGAGGTATATTCAAAGTTGGCTATAACTGAGGCCCAGCAAGAATATAACGAGGTTATAAACAAGTTTCCAATTTAATCCATACGTTTGCGGGCTGTGACAGCTTCGCTGGTACTACCCCTTATAGGAATCTTGAGCAATTCAGCTGGTTTTACGCCCACCATGGTAGCACCTATAAGGTCCAATAAGCGAATTAGATAGCCATCATAGTAAAGGTTTTTGTGAAGCCAATCACATATTTCATTCAGTTGTTCATATATTACCTTGTCCTCCAGTATTGAAGTTTCCATTACACCTTCCCCCCCTTCAGATTTAAACAGGACCCTTTAGTTCTGTATGATTATTAATGGTATGTATTAATGCAATTGACATTCAATCTCACCTATGTAAAACGTATGTTAGCATTAATATTTAGTTTGGTCAATGGTAATTTTAAACTGTGGTGGTGATTGTCCGTTTTCTAATCTAGTAACGGCTCCGGAATATCACTTATTCCAGAGCCGTTACTCACCGTTCCGCTCAGGTTTCAGGTACCTCTCGTTTCTATTAACTCGGCATTTCTTGTCATGAGTTAAATAGTCCCGAAACAGACTTCAATAAAACATAATCTATTCATTAAATCTCAGTAACAGAGATTTTTGTCTTCAAGTCGAACTCTGTTGACGCTTCCGATACGCATAGTTCATCAGGTCAGTGACCTGTTCGGTCAGCAGGGCGTCGGTTATTTTAACCGTTGTGGAGCATTCAGGATTCTTGCATCTCCATTTTTCACCGACCCTGTTGTCCAAAATCCTTTCGTAACGGCTTCCGCATTCGCCGCAGATTACTTTGCCTTTTAAGGCATCCTCAACTCCGGTTGCCCTTCTGGGCACCGGTACCACAGCATTAAGCACGATCTTCGCTTAATGCCGATCGTAATAGTCGGTAAGTCACATATTGGCATTTTGGAATTTGTTCTACTATTATATATACCACCTAACTGACGTTCTATTGCGTTAAAAACAAAACATCACTTCACATGTTAATTTAATTATTCAGTTACATACCAAGTGTATCAAATTTACGAAGCACTATTGCAGCACCTTGTTTTTGCAACATTTGGTATCTTACCTCACTAAAGAACCAACTCTCCTGGTTTATAGCCGGCAGGCAATTCCTCTTCACTTAAAAATTTGAAATTGTCATCACGCAGTATGGGTAAAAA
>LADV01000098.1 GCA_000961805.1 Peptococcaceae bacterium BRH_c23
TTATGCGCTACAACCTTCTCTAAATCACCGATCACTTGCCCTTCGAGCTGACGTTTAAAGGAGTAGCGAATAGCCGTACAGAATACGAGCATCAGGTTATCTATTAGCGCCTTTTGTTCATTCGTTAGGTTGACTAGAATCGCTTTCATGGTTGTTTTGACAGGACTCACCTCGTTCCTGCTCCAAAGTTTCTAAGGTTTTGACGATCGTCTGCTTAAGCTTTCTGCCACCTCTGGCTCCATATAACCTCGCGCTGACACAAGTAACTAGGCTTACTAAGTCGTTGACCATTTCTTCATTAGGTTGCAGCTTTAAACCTTGCTCAACTGCTTCAATTTCGACATTAAAGGACTTTGCTAATTCCTTAAGGTAGGAATAGCCAAACTGTGCTAAACGATCCTCGTTTTCAACCACTATCAGATCAGTTTCGCTTAGAGCCCTGAACATCTTCATTAGTTCTCGTCTGTGATCGTTAAGTCCACTAGCAACTTCTTCATATACATTAACAACTGTGTACTGCTTATCTATGCAATATTGGATCAATCGTTCTCTCTGCCTCAGAAGATGACCGTTTTCTTGTTGTTTTTTAGTTGAAACCCGACAATAGATAGACGCGTTTTTCTTTACGGATTGCACAACCTCCACAGAATTAACAATAGCTTCAATATCTTCAATCCTGTAGCGACGATGATTTCCAAAGGTCCTCACAGGTTTAAGTTTACCTGATGCATCCCACCGCCGCAGAGTAATCAACGTTACCCCTAACCGATGAGCCGCTTCACTTATATCTATTAAATTGCTCGCCATTGCATTCACCTCTACTATATTATAACACAAGCAGTGGTAATTTAAAGAATATTTGATTAGCAATGATGATATTTGTGTAAGATTAAAGCAACTGGTTCTATCTCCTATATGAAATTTGTGAAAGTAAGGGGATCGACATTCAGCCCATTCACAATGGCCCCATAATGAAGATGAGATCCCGTACTTCGTCCACTATTACCGCTATAGGCAATTAGATCAGCTTTTTTAACTTGATCCCCTTTTTTCACTAAGAGACGAGAATTATGACCATAAAAGGTTTCAATTCCATGACCATGATCAATAACAACCTTATGGCCATAAACGGGATCTCGCGCAGCAAAGGTAACAACACCAGCAGCTGAGGCTAAGACTGGAGTGCCGTAATTACAGGCGATATCAATTCCATTATGATACTCTGTCGATCGGCCTCCGAAGGGATTGCGGCGATAACCGAAAGAAGAGGTGATTTCACCTTCAGCAGGTAGAATAGTCGGTGTGTGATCAAGTTTATCTTTTTGAAGGACTGCTACCTCGTAATAACGTTGTAAGAGGTTTAAATGTTCAGTCACTATTGTGGCTTGATGGTCTAGCGTTTGAATTGCTGGCTTAGATGACCCAAAGCTTTGAACGGCAGGGTCAATCCCCCGGCTTACGGTTGCACTGGATGAGGTCGGATTAATTTTTAGAAGAGAGGAAAGTTTCTCCTCTAACTGCTTAATGGTTTGGAGATCGTCGGTTATTTGATTGGACATTTCGTTTAAGTGAATGATCTCTTGATCACGTTCAACGAGCGTGGTCTCCAGTTGATCAATGTGGTTTAAGGTAGGTTGGCGTTCCTTTATATAATGATTCAAATAGAGGTTTTGAGCAAATAGCCCTATCATTATCACACCAATAAGGAGCATTCCGCCACCAAGAATCTGTTTGCCTAGTTTGGAAAATTGAAACTGGTGAGTATTAGAATGATCAGGTGGAATGAAGATGATGGTGTATTTATTTTTCATTAAATTCCTCCAGAAACTATGTTAAATCAAAAGCTTTGCAGTCTTCGACTATTGGTATGATTTTTTTAGAATATCTAAGAGTACAATAAACGTCATTTCGCTGCTTGTCAACAAGTCAAGCTAAATTTGTCGAATGAATTTAATTCTACATTATCCGATATAGGAAAAACATGCCCACCACAATAAAAATTGAGGGAGCATGTCTTATCTTCCTTAGGGGAGCTTTAACGAGGAAGGAGTCCAAGTAGTTGGCGAGCTTCTATGGGACTTGCTACTGGGCGATCCAAACTTTCGGAAACCTTAATCAATCGATCAACTAAAGGAGCATTTCCCTGCGCAAGGACCCCTTTGCGGTAATAAATATTGTCTTCAAAGCCCGTTCGCACATGTCCTCCTAGCAGAATACCGAAGGTGTTCATGCTTAATTGATGCCTGCCAATACCTGAAACGGTCCAGGTTGAAGTAGGCGGGATCAGATCGAGAAGAAAGAGCAGGTTTTTAGCGGTGGCAGGCATCGCTCCAGGAACCCCTAAAACAAAATTAAAGTGTAAAGGGTTATCTAGCAGGCCCTGTTTCACAAGGGTTAAAGCGTTTTGAACCATCCCGCTTTCAAAGACTTCAAGTTCGGGTTTAACCTGATGGGTTTGACAAACTCGGGCAAACTCTCGAACCATAGGTAAGGGATTACTGAAAGTATCATCCCCAAAGTTAACACTCCCCATACTCAGGGAAGCCATTTCTGGAGCCAGGGTTACAGGCTGGACCCGTTCCTCTGCGGTCATTCCGACGGCTCCCCCAGTGGATACCTGAATAATAAGATCGGTTTCGGTTTGAATATAGGAAATCGCCTCGGCAAACAGTGCTTTATCTTGCGATGGGTTCCCGAATTGATCGCGCATGTGCAAATGGACGATGGACGCTCCGGCATCGCGCACTTTTTTAGCTTCGTCGGCAATTTCGCGAGGGGAAAGAGGTAGGTATGGCGTTTGTTCGCGTGTGACTTCTGCGCCAACTAGGGCGACAGTGATAATCAGCTTTTCCATGGATTCCCTCCGATACACTGAACCTCAGTTTTATTTTACAAGTTCACTAGGAACGCAGAGGGGGATTATTGCGTTGTTTTTCCTTAGGGACCATACAAGTCCCGCTCGCCCGACAGACTAGGATGGGTTCTTCAAGGATCTCAGCCGCCGAACTGCTGCCGGGTAGCGGAGAGATCACCTTTTTAGCTTCAAAGCTCATTTTGCGCGATGTATTTCCATACTGCGTAATAACGCCGGTGGCTTCGATATAGTCCCCGGCAAAGACTGGGGCAAGAAACTCGATAGTGTCATAAGCCACAAAAAGACCTTCATCCCCATCAGTATAGATGAGTAATTCGGTGGCCACATCTCCAAAAAGCTTAAGCATATGCGCTCCGTCCACTAAGCCACCACCGTAGTGAGCATCCCCAGCGCCGATGCGTAAACGAATTTTGCCTTCGTACATCGATCTCACACTCCTTAGTTTACTCATTGAAACTATCACAAAAAGATAAATGAATATCCCGAACTCTTACCTTGCTTCATGCTTTTATTTTTGCTATTTAATCCTTGCTAGATCGAGCTAGTACCCGATCAAGAACAAAGCTCGCCACATCTTCTGCATACGTGCCAGGGCCGAAGCCTGCATCGTAACCTAATTCTTTGGCTAATTCATAGTTAATCCTTGGGCCTCCAGCAATCAAAAGAAAACGGTCCCTTAGTCCTTCTAATTCGAGGAGTTCGACCATCCGAGTAAGGTTGTGGAGGTGGAGGGATTTTTGCGTGACCACTTGAGAGATTAAGATTGCATCGGCGGAGACTTCGTGTGCTTTCGCTAGTAATTCTTCACAAGGAACTTGAGCTCCAAGATTGAAAGCATCTATTTCGTGATAACTCTCAAGTCCTTTATGGGAGTTATACCCTTTCATGTTCAGGATGGCATCGATCCCAACTGTATGGGCATCGCTTTCGATGCAGGCACCCACCACGACCAGCTTACGACCGAGCAGAGTGCGGATGCGGTTTTCGATTTCCGGCTTTTCCAGGCGTTCATGTGAGAGCTTAGGGATTTCAATGCTGGTGTAGTCCACACTGACCGGAGAACGTGCATATAGGACGAAGAAACTAAAGTCTTCCCCTAAATCATGCGCATGAACTACCTTAGGATCTTGAAAGCCGCTCTGCAAAGCAAAGCGTCGGGCGGCCTCCTGCGCTTCCTCTCCAAAAGGAACAGGTAAGGTAAAGGAAAGTTGTACGATGCCATCATCAAGAGTATCCCCATAAGGACGAACCTGTTTAAGATCAAGCGTAGGCATGAAAATCACCACCTTATTCGCTATTCGTAGTCCGATGTCCGAAGTTCGAAGTTCGAAGTTCGAAGTTCGAAGTTCGAAGTTCGATGTTCGATGTTCAATGTTCGTTGTCCATTGTTCATTGTTCGTGGTTCGTATCAGTATAACGTATTCGAACTACGAATTACGAACCAGAGCGACTTTCCTTAAGTAGATTAAGAAAAGGATTTAAGTAATTAGGACGTTTAGTAAAGACACCGTCAAGCCCTCGGCCGCCTGTTGGCTTTCGAGAAATCTCCGCAAACATACCCTGCTCCAGGGCCGAGAATAGACCCGTTTTTTGAATCTCTTCCAACATGTTAACCGCCTTCTGAAGGGTTATTTGAGCACGTTGTTGTACCAAGCCGTCCGTGACAAAGGTTATTTCTTCATGGAAATGCCCTATTGTCTTAAAAACCAGCTTTGCGGACTCCAGACTTAGAAAGCGGTCTTGCATGAGGGGAGTATGAATGGCTTCAGTAAGCATCCCCAGCAGATGTATGCTTTGACCGGTTAAGACAGAGGCCACATTGAAAAGAGTGTCCTGAACATGTCCGCGAAAGATGTTTCCGGTTATATATTTGGTGGGTGGCATGTATTTGATAGGGGACCGGGGGAATATCTCTCGAATCATCTGAGCCTGGGCAATTTCATAGAGGAAGGCATCCGGCACATCGGGGTTGATTTCCATGGCATGGCCTAGACCCTGTTGTTCTTCTGGAAGCCCAGACAGGAAGGCAAATTGTTCGTTAAGAAAGTTTGAAGCAAGGACGGTGTGCGCTGCTTCCATCGCATCAGCTGTGGTCAGATAATTGTCCTCGCCCGTGTTGATGATGATCCCAGCAAAGCCGTTAATTAAGCGAGAAAAATATTGATCGATAAAGGTGCGCTGCATGTTGATGTCGCGAAAGATGATGCCGTACATGGAGTCATTGAGCATTACATCAAGTCGTTCTAAAGCACCCATGGCTGCGATTTCCGGCATGCAGAGCCCAGAGCAATAGTTTGTAAGACGAATGTAGCGCCCCAGTTCTTGCCCGACTTCATCTAAGGCTTCACGCATAATTCGGAAATTTTCTTGGGTCGCAAACGTTCCCCCAAAGCCCTCGGTAGTCGGCCCATAGGGCACGTAATCGAGAAGGCTTTGGCCAGTAGAGCGAATCACAGCGATGATGTCGGCACCTTGCCGTGCGGCAACCCGCGCCTGTAAGACATCTTCGTAAATATTGCCCGTGGCGACAATGACGTAGAGATAAGGTTCTGGAACTACACTTAAGGTCGAAAAAGAGTGCTCACGTTTATGGCGTTGGCTGCGAATGTGCTCTATAGAAGGCCGAGCGAGGTCGAAGGTCTTTTTTGCGATTTGGTCCTCGGAGAAATCCGGGAGATTCTCGAAGGATATTTCATGGCGTGCCAATCGTTCAGCCAGGATCTGTGGTTCCGCTTTGAAGTGGAGGCAGGCTTTGGCGAAGATGCGAGCGACCCCTTCATCGAGGAGGAGATGCTCTTTTAAGTAGTCGACAACGTTATTTGGCAAGGGAATCCCCTCTTGGTCAACGCCATTAATACCCAGCAAGCGAAGAACTGTGCGTTCGATACTGACCGTACTGTGGGAAAGGATAAATGGGGTAATTTGCTCAACGATGTCCTGGGCCAGTGTTCTTGCCTTCCTAATTAGATCCGGATCCAGATTAAGTTTGTTTTGGACGTATGGGCGAGTCAAGCGGATCACCTCTTCCAGGGTAGTTTTGAGTGGCGAGTATTTAGTAAAAAGTGATTTAGAGAACGCTACAGACTTCTGTTAGGGCAACCAGACTTGTTGTTTTTGGATGTCCACCAGGGGAACGGTAGAATGAGGAAGCAAAGCTTCCGCGATCCGCTCAGTTGAGATTGGCGTGATAGGGTGCCAAGAGCTTAACGTGAGCATCGCAAGCTGGGGACGTTCCAGTAACTTCACTTCGATTCCTCGGGACTTTAAACCATTCCATACGTTAGGAGAAAGTAAAATATGAGCAGGAGTTCGAACTATAAACTGACGAGGTAAACGTCCCGCAGTACGGAGCGCTAAGTAAAAGGAGTCGGTAAGCGCACCTTTGACGTATACAGCTTCGACTTGGGGTGGAATGAGGGATTTCACGTCTTGGTTCCAGAGAAAACACGGTAAGGGAAACCAGGCGCCTTGTTCAAAAAAGGCGTTGTGATTTATAAAGACGTCTTGAGAAGTGCTGCCAATGGAGAAACCACTCCCGGGTGAAAAGGTAGGAAGTTGTAATAATTCTAGGATATTTAGCGAGCGTTCGGTCACTTCTTTTAAGGAGTTTCCTAAAGCGGCACCTGTACTTAGAATTACACTCATATCCTGATTCACGGCTCTCTCAATCTTCTCTCCCCCCTTCAACTTCTTTAACCTGTCAAGGGCGACCGCTTCTTTTGTGCGATCAGACCCCCATGATAACACAGAAATATGAGAGAGTCGGTTCAGTGCCCCATCCACATGAATCCGAGTTGCGCCATGCTGACGCAGGCGTGAAATCCCCTCTAGGAGTTCTGATAGAGCTGAGGGACCTGCCATACGAAAATCTCCGGGTTCGGTTATTTTGAGAATAAGCCAAGAGCCGAACTGAGGATGGTTTCCCCAAGCTTCAAGAATGTCATAGCCTTTCGGGGTGTCAGGAAGAAAGCGTTCTGCTGTAAGAATGATTTGCCCGAGATGCACTGTAATAGAAGGTTTAGGATGGCGGTAAATGGCATCGAATGTTTCACCATCATACCCAATGGAAGTTAGTCCAAGGCATTGACCAGGAAAAAGTCTATTGACGGCATTTAAGGCTGTTGTTTTGCCTGCATTCTTGGCAAGCCCCGCAAAGACTAGGGTGGTATAAGGGGAAAGTCTGGAGCGTAACTCAAGCAGCCAATCATCAGACTTAGGCATAGGTTCTCTCATAGAGTTCGCGCAGGCGAGGGTTTTCGCGCATGATCGCCAGAGCAATTTCGGCATGTCCTTCGGTATAGCCGTTTCCAACCAGCATGGTTACGTCCTTACCGATGCCCTCCGCACCTAAAGCTGCTGCTGTAAACGAGGTTGCCATACTAAAGAAATAGACAATGCCTTTATCCCTAGTCGCTAGAATGCTGCCGAGTTCAGTCCGGGGAATGTTGACCATATTTAAAGTAAGATCCGCTAATTTCCCCTCGGTAAGACCTTCGATTTCACGCAGCACCCATAGTGAGTCGCAGGCATCCCCTTGAAGGGCGATGAGCGGAAGACCAGATTCTTTCATCCGCTTCACACCTGCGCTAGACTGACTAATGCCGATCACCTTGCCGGTAACACCTGCCCGTTTACAGGCTTCGTGAAGGCATAAAAGTCCGGATTTTCCGCCCCCGCCGATCACCACGACCGTATCTCCAGGTTTGACGATTTTCGCAGTTTGGGCTGGAGCACCCGCCACATCAAGCACCGCCAAAGCCAGTTTTTGGGGCATGTCGTCTGGAAGCTTTACATAAATACCGCTTTCAAATAAGAGCGCTTCGCCTCGAATTTCTACTTGATCGACATCCTTATGTATGGCAAGGATTTCCTCAATGTGGAGGGGAGTCAAGGATAAGGAAACAAGAGTGGCAATTCGATCACCTACGTTCAAGGGACGATTCTGCAAAGCAGATCCGATGGCCTTAATTTTCCCAATCAACATTCCACCAGATCCGGTGACTGGATTGTGTTGTTTGCCACGCTCAGCAACCGTTTTCAAGATGATTTGAGCAATTTTCTCCGGAAGACCACCAGCTTCAGTTTTAATTTGGGTAAACGAGGCTGAGTCAATGTTTAACACTTCTACATCTATAAGGATCTCGTTATCATACAGGGCCGAGAAATCATTGTTGAGGGTTTCTGCGGGTTGCGGCAATACCCCTAGGGGTTTAAGGACTCGATGAGTTCCGTAAGGGCAACCTAATGACATAAAACTATCTCCTTTCAATCTTGAATATTCAATTACTAGACCTTACTTAACGTGGCGATGTCGACGGTCAAGATTTTCAGGTTCCAGAGAAAGCTTCTGATGACTTAAGAGTTTTAGAACCCCGACCTGAGGATCGTTTTCTCGGCAGTACTCACATTGACACTCTTCTTGCAAAAGATTAGGCTCATCGTAAACCGTAATCACCCCTTCGTAGTTGCGGAGAACGACTTTATTAGGTCCCATGGAAATCAGATATTGAGGACTGACTGGTATCTTGCCGCCGCCCCCGGGAGCATCGACGACATAGGTAGGAACAGCATAGCCGCTAGTATGTCCGCGCAGGTTTTCCACGATCTCAATGCCTTTCGATACTGACGTCCGGAAATGTTCAATGCCAGTCGAAAGATCGCATTGATAAATATAATAGGGGCGGACCCGGTTCTTGACCAGTAGATGCACCAATTTCTTCATGATATTTGGGCAATCATTGACTCCCCTGAGCAGAACGGATTGATTGCCCAGTGGGATTCCGGCATCTGCCAGACGCGCCAAGGCAGCCTGGGATTCAGGCGTGATTTCTTTGGGATGATTAAAATGGGTGTTAACCCAAATGGGATGATACTTACGCAGCATTTGGACGAGACTATCTGTAATGCGCATGGGAAGGACGACTGGAATACGGCTGCCAATCCGGATGATTTCGACATGAGGAATGGCACGTAAATTAGATAAGATGTAATCTAAACGATCATCCGAGAAGGTGAAGGGATCCCCACCCGAGATCAAGACATCACGGACCTGCGGGGTGGCTCGGATGTAATTGAGGGCCTGCTGAAAGTGTTCTAAAGGTAGGGCCTGATCGGTTTGGCCCGCCATACGCCGCCTAGTACAATGCCGGCAATACATAGAACATTGATCTGTTACGAGCAACAAAACACGATCCGGGTAGCGATGGGTTAAGCCTGGAACGGGAGAATCCGTATCTTCGTGAAGGGGGTCAAAGAGGTCATATTCCCCGACATGAAGTTCCAAGGCGGTGGGAATCGCTTGTTTGCGTATTGGACAATGGGGATCATCGGGGTTAATGAGCGAGGCGTAATATGGCGTGACAGCCATACGAAGAGTTTCTAGGCATTGGGTAATGCCCGTTTCTTCAGCTTCTGTCAATGGGATAACCTCTTTTAGTTCTTCAACGGTCGTAACTTGTTGGGAGATTTGCCAGTGCCAGTCATTCCATTGTTCATCAGGAACCTGAGACCATTTAGAGAGGTCTTGACGAGTGCGCATAAAGGGAACCTCCTCGGTGTTCATTTAATAGGATGTGCTCTGTGTAATCGTAGTGTGCAAACTTCATGCCAAGGGGAAAAACAGTCTTAAAGACCACGTTTTAGCATGAAGCTGGAATCTAAGCATAGCACAGAGGTCAATATTAGCCCAAAAATAGGCGAATAGATGCCAGTTTTTGGGCATAAATCATTAGGAAATTGATATTGTAAGTATATTCATAAAAGTTAGAATAGATATTAATAATTGAAGGGATTTACAATAATAGCCTAGAATTACTGAAATGAAAGGCTAAAAAGCTTGCAAATTAATAATTAGATGTGATTTATGCAGGAAAATATTAGGCTAATACTAGCTGAGGGGGATTATGCTTGCCTAATCATTCACAGACAGAGGTCGATACCTATTTAGAGTTGGTTTTAAACCATATCGCTGAAGCAGTTCAAGTGGTTAATTTTGAGGGAATAACCATCTATTACAATAAGTTGGCAGCAGAAATGGATGATTTTCAAGTTTCGGATGTCCTAGGTAAACATATTATGCAAGTCTATCCCTCACTAACCTTGGAAACGAGCAGCTTTATGACCGTCTTAAAAACGGGAAAACCATTACTTGACTTGCAGCAAACCATTGTAACCAGTACAGGCAAGATCGTAAACATTATCTGTTCCACGTTCCCCTTATATCGCAACGGAGTTTTAGTTGGAGCCTGCGATATATCTCAAGATATTACCAAAATTAAAGAATTATCCGATCGTGTGATCAATCTCCACTCAGAATTGTTGGATACGCGGATTCGAGAACGACAGAAAATAAAACTTGTGGCCCCAGAGGGTCTTGCCCGCTATACGTTTAACGATCTGATTGGTAGTCATGATTCGATGATCAAACTTAAGATATTGGGACAACGAATAGCAGTTAATTCGTCGTCAGTTTTAGTGGCCGGAGAAACAGGAACTGGTAAGGAATTGGTAGTTCAGTCAATTCACAATGCCTCTGCTCGGAAAAACGAGCCTTTTGTGGCTCAAAATTGCGCCGCCTTTCCGGTTACATTGCTAGAAAGCATCCTGTTCGGAACCGTAAAGGGTAGCTTTACTGGAGCAGAAGATCGTCCGGGTTTGTTCGAGTTAGCTCATGGTGGCACCTTGTTTTTAGATGAGATTAATTCCATGCCTATGGAACTCCAGAGTAAATTACTGAGAGTTCTACAAGATGGAACCTTACGGCGCATAGGGGACAACAAGGTCAGGCAAGTTGATACTCGGATTATTACTTGCATGAACATGAACCCTGAAGATGCCGTGCGGAATAAAGAACTCCGGATTGACCTTTATTATCGTCTAAATGTTGTATCCCTGACTGTTCCCCCGCTTAGGGAACGAAAGAGTGATATTCCCGCTTTAGCAAATTACTTTATAAGTATGTATAATCGAAAATTATGTTGCCGAGTAAGCGGAATAAGTGAGGAAGTAAAGCAAACCTTTTATAAGCATTTATGGCCAGGTAATGTCCGAGAATTACAGCATGCCATTGAACATGCTATGAACATTATTTCGGGTCAGATCATAGAATTAGAGCATCTGCCATCCCACTTGCGTCAAAAAAATGACCCTAAAATCAGTGGCGATAACCAAGTCATCCTCGGGGAGCACAGCTTGCCAGAAATATTGAACAATGTTGAAAAACGGTGTCTAAACCAAGCTATGGAACAATGCAAAAATAATATTTCTAAGACAGCCATACTATTGGGTATCCCTCGCCAAACTCTCCAGTACAAGTTAAAAATGTATGATCTGAGCTCTAATTATTCTATGCCCAAAAATCGGCAGGGAATAATGGGAGCGGAATAAGAGACCATATGATTTTTTAGGAGAAAGTCCTTGAAACTAGCGACTTTAAGAGCGACTCTCTAAAAAAAATCTCATAATGGCATGACGTTTGCATATAGTCATAATTGATGTTCATTTCTAGAAAGGAGCAACAGGGTAGTGCACACTGAACCACCTTGACGAACACGAAACGGGAGGCTAAATCAATGAGTAAGTTTTCCTTCGATGGACAACCGAATTTAAGGTTATTGACAAATAAGCAGATTGAAACAGATGACTTAGACATAGACCCATTACCTCCGCTACTGTTTGTCCACAAAGCCCCTTATCACTGTCCGAAGAAACTTGTGAGGCTATTATTACCTATGCCAAACACGGGTTACCGATGAACATTTTATCCATGGCCATGGCCGGTGGTACCGCGCCCGTAACTTTAGCAGGTACCTTGGTGACCCATAACGCGGAAGTCTTAAGCGGCATAGTGCTATCTCAATTAACCAATAAAGGAACCCCGAACGTGTACGGAAGCTCAACAACCATCATGGATTTGAGATCTGCTTCCGCGACGATCGGTTGCCCTGAATTAGGGATGCTAAGTGCTGATGTTTGCAAATTGGCTGGCTCAGTATTATAATATACCGAGCTACGTGGCCGGGACGTAGACAGATAGTAAAATGGGTGATCAACAAGCTGGACATGAGAAAACCCTGACTATGATGCTGCCCGCGTTAGCAGGCGCTAACATGATTTATGGCTTAGGCATGATTGAATTAGGAATGACTTTGGATTTTGCCCAGCTAGTTGTTGACAATGAAATCGCCAAAATGGTTAGAAAAGTGGTCGGAGGAATCTGTGTAACGGATGAAACCCTCGCAGTGGATGTGATCCGTAAGGTAGGCGCCGGAGGACACTTCCTAATGGAAGAGCATACATTTAAACACATGAAAACCGTCCAATCCCAAAGTCAACTGTTCGATCGAACCCCCCGTGAAAATTGGTCAGATAATGGCTCTAAAGATATAGTGACGCGGGCCAGAGAACAAGTTCGGTATATTTTAGAACATCATAAACCTGAACATCTTCCAGCGCCTGTAGCACAGCAACTTCGTGAAATCATTGAAGCGGCTGAACAAGAGTGGGAAATTCATAAACCGAAAACGCGCCAAAGAAGGCGTAACCTTTAAAATTTTGTAGAAGGTCTCTATTTAAATGGGGACCTTTAAGCAATTGTAATAATAAAAATTTTCGAATCAAGGCAGGATTTGTCTATAATCTCTAGAATGTAGTTTATTTATAAATGGGATGCTTTGGAAGAAGTGCCAAATTTTCGGCATCTAATAACTTCTATTGCAACATTAAAACGATTGATTGATTGAAGAATAAAAGAAATTGAAACATGTAAAAATGCCAGTAATAATTGCCATCATTATTAATAAGAGAGAGGAGATGAGTTATGGTAATTTTTGAAAATGTATCTAAAGAATATGAAGATGGCACAGTTGCAGTAAAGGACTTAAGTTTAACGATTTCACTTAAAAAACCGTGTAGATATCTGTCTATGCGGTTTTTTCTTTGATAATATGTCTCAAGAGAAACACTTCAATATGCCCGAGAAAAACACTTATAGCGCGAAGATTAAGGAGAAGTTTTCTTCGAGAGAAAACCGCTACCTCTAAGCCTATAGAATGAAAACCAGTCATTTATGACATTAGTCAAGTATGCTTTGGTGCATAATCAGCAGGAATACATAATACATTCGCTTGGGGGGTTACATTAAGATTGATTTTTCTTTATAATATAATAAAACAACTACGCAATAAAGGCGCGCTAAGAGAGAATCGATGCGCGCCTTCTGAATGAAGAAAAATGTCCATCATCAAGAGCATGGGCGTTTTGAAAACGAAAAATATAGTTTGGAGGTCGTGTTTGACTATGGAGACAAAGATGCCGATGGTACTTGATATCATTAGTGAAAATATTATTAAGCATGGCAATCCGCTGGCCTTAAAGGGTTCAGAGGTCGCGTCTTGGGCTAAAGAACTTGATTTGCCAGTTAAAGGGGAATTGCTATTCTATACCGGTGGGGAATATCAGTTGTTGCCCTTTATTGACTCTCTGGTTAAAACGATAACCCATCTTGATCAGGGCAGCAAGATGTTTTCCATGATGATGGGCGCCCGAAATATCCTCAATAAGACTGGGATTAACGCGGAGAAAATGTACGCATCGGTCCTTGCCAAGGACAAGGTGAGGTATAATTCCGTATGTTTGAAAGCTGCCAAGGTGCTCCAAGGACTGGGTTATGAGTTCTGTTACGCGGGAAATGAAGAACTGTATAGTGGTGCTTTACTCTATGAACTGGGTTATTTAGAGGATATGAAGACCTATGTCCAAAAAGTGGTTGAGGTCATTAGAAAGAGTGGTGCCAAAACCATTGTCTGCCTCTCTCCCCATGCGGCAGAAGTCTTTAAATTTGTTTATCCAAAAATGGTGGAAGGGTTTGACTTTGAAATCGTCACCTATGTGGATCTGATCTGGCAACGAAGAGATAAGCTTGCTAAGATCCAATCCACAGGGCCGGTCGTTATTCATGATTCCTGTCGTTTGGCTCGTGAGTTAGGAATTCATCAGGAATTACGAGATATTCTTGAAAGTGTTGGAGCAGACGTAAAAGAGGCGCCTCGCAATCGAGAATGGACCTCATGTTGTGGCGGACCCATAAAAATCCTCTTTCCAGAGTTATCCCATGTCATTGGAGCCCGCCGTGTAAATGAATTGAAAGAAAGCGGCGCTGAGCATATTTTGACATCGTGTCCCTATTGTTTATCAGCCTTAGAGGGCGGTAGAGCCAAGGGAGATTCGGCCATTATAGAAGATTTAATCGAATTCCTATATAGGGGGGTTAAAGCATGACCGTCGATTTAAGAAAGGACTTTGTCGCTTATGCCAAGGACCTAAATAAAGCGAGCGAAGATACCAATATTCGAACAGCAATCACTAGAGCGGTCAGTTCTTACCGCAGCACAGTTGCCGAAACCTTAGAGCGTTATCCTCACACTCCAGAATTGGCAGAGGAAGTGAAGGAGATTAAACGCAACGCAATTGCTAATAATGATGAATTAGTAAAACAGGCAATGGCTTCTGTTGAGCGCAATAAAGGAAAAGCATTCTTCGCCAAAGATCATCATGCTGCTCTAGAAATTGCCCTCGGCATCATCGGTCGGGGTAAAACCGTGGTCAAAGGGAAAAGCATGTTGGGTGAAGAACTTCATCTGCGTGAGTATCTGGAGGAAAATGGCAACGAAGTTTGGGAGACCGACTTGGGCGAGTTCATCCTCCAACTGCGCAAGGACCGCCCCATGCACATAGTCTCTCCATCCATTCACGTGCCTCGTGAACAGGTAGCGGAAGTTTTTAGCAAGTTTTTTGGTAAAGAAGTACCCCCTGATATTGCCGAAGAAGTTAAGGTCGTACGGGAGTTCATGAGGGAGAAGTATTTTACAGCTGATGTGGGAATGAGTGGAGCCAATGTCGTGGCGGCAGACACCGGTGCGATGGTGATTATTGAAAATGAGGGGAATGTACGGCTTTCTACTGGTGCTCCCCCGGTTCATATCGTAATGGTAGGAACCGAGAAAATAGTTCCTGCGTTCCAGGATGCTATGAAAGTTGCTGAGGTTACTTGGCGCTACGCACAATATGGCGTACCAGGGTATGTTAATATTATCAGTGGTCCAAGCAAAACCGGGGATATAGAGAAAGTAACTACCTACGGGGCGCACGGCCCTAAAGAATTTTATGTGATCTTCGTGGACAATGGTCGCAGCGATATGGCTAAGGAGGAAAAGTTTAGTCAGGCTTTGCATTGTTTACGTTGTGGTGGATGTATGTATGAGTGTCCGATCTTCCAAGTGACAGCAGGTCACTTCGGGCATGTTTATATGGGTGGTATCGGTGCGATTTGGACGGCATTCGCGTCTGGTGGCATGGAGAAAGCGGCTCCCCTCGTTTATTCCTGTCTGCGTTGTGGCAGATGCGTAGAACGTTGCCCGATGAGCATCGAGGTACCAGCCATGGTGGGAGAGCTGCGCGAACGCATCGTCTATGGTAAATACTAAAATTCAATAGAATGACTGCTACAGAATCTTGAATTAGGGGGATAGTTTGAACTACAGACTATCCCCTGTGTTTAATAGCGCACAGTGCTGTAGTCATAGTCATTGCGTCAATAAAACAGAGGTGTAACGATCAGATCATGATCGCTGCACCTCTGTTTCTAGTTTGTTAAATATCGTTTGCCAACTCTGAATATCCTGTGTCTAGTACTTACTTCGACTCTGCTCGATTGGAAGAGTTAAGAGGAGAAGGAGCAGTACTCTTCAGCGCATTGACGTTCCGAAGAGCAAACACAACGGTCTTTCTCATGATTCTCTCATTCAAAGAAGACGGATCGTGCAGTTTCATTCTCTTCAGGTGATTGTAAGCTGATTTGGGGATGGGTCTGAGTAATTCGCTGACCATCCCCTTGACCATCTTAAGGCGATTTCCTTTGGCCAAGGCCTTCAAGGACTTCAAAGCTCCACCTAGTACAACTTCCTCTGCCATTAAATCCGTACCAAACGGGAATTGCTGAAAGAGACCTTGAGATTGATACGGCTTTAACAGGTCGGAAATTTTTGGGGGCAGGTTATTTCTGTACTCTTCTGGAATTTCATAATCCAAAGGTAGCTTATGCGCTTTTTTTGCTTGCTCAAGGAGTTGCTTTTGAAATCTAGAGTCAGCGATATTGATCATTTCCATGACAACTTGTTTTTCTGGTTTACCTTTAATATCAGCAATTCCATACTCTGTAACCACAATATCTCTCAGATGTTTAGGAATTGAACAATGTCCATAACTAAAGACAATGTTGGACTTAAGGCTTTTACCTGACCCTTTGGTACTTTTGATCATGATCAGAACTCTTGCCTCAGGTAGGACATGGCCCATCGCAACAAAGTTATATTGGCCACCGATTCCGCTGACTACCTGACCATTCTCGAGCTGATCTGAGGCGATTGCCCCCAGAACACTTGCCACCATGCCAGTATTCACAAAGCGGGCATCCTTTCTCTGCAGGGTCCTCAGTTCTTCTCCACCATAAAGCTGGTTGACCTTTTCCACAGCTGACATGACAAAGAGCTGTCTTTCCTCTTCACTCATCTCATTAAGAGCTTGATAGAAGGCTTTTGGGCCTAAAAAGAAGGCACCCTGCACGACAAACCCCTTGAGAAGTTCTTTGCCAAGCAGTTTTCGAATCGCAAGTCTGTTCTTTTCGTCGTTCATATCCGCTGAGTAGCTGATCTCTCCATCTATGATTGATAAATTTTCATACTTAAGACCCTTTTTCAAAATTCCATAGTCACAAAGGAAGGAGAAGTCTTTGGCGCTAAGCTTTCTATGGACTGCTTTTATCTCGAGCAGTTGGTCTATGATGTCCGGTGGAATGTTGTCAGCGGAGAGCTTATCGTCATTAATTAGTTTCATGAGAGGGATACTGTCAAAAACCTTCCTTTTCAAAATACCACTCTTATACATCTGCATAAAGGCATCGACAAACATCTCTGATGAACCAAAAAGCCCCTTTTGGAAGACTCCTATATCCCCCCATCGAGCAATTAGTTTTTCATAGCGTTTTGTCAAGCCCGCCTTGTTCAAGACCTCTTGATATGTATCATTATGTTCATTGCGCATAATAAGTCCTGCAACAATAGCATCGCCAAGGGCACCAATCCCTACCTGTATTGTGCCGCCGTCTTTGATCAAGGTGCTGACATTAAGAGCAATCATGTGATCTGACAGGGCCACGGAATCTTTAGGAGGGCAGAAGAGTTCATAGTCAAATTGTGGCCCTTGCAGAATAATGTCATAGCTTTCCGCTTCTACAACAGCATCTCCATACATAAAGGGCAGTTTTTTATTGGCTTCCCCGATAATAACGACCTTCTCACCTTTATCCCTCATTGCACCCATTTTCCGGATAGTTTCAAGACAGATATCCGGGTTGCAAGCCATAGAATAGAGGGTTTTGCCATTGATTTCTTGGTAAGCGATAAGTTCCCCGAAGACGTTGGTTCCAAGGGCTAAAGCATCACGCACAACATGGGTGTAGTGTGAAGACAGATGGTTTTGCTGAGGCAGTGGATTATTGAGATTTGAGCCTGCTTTGCTGTAAAACTCAAAAACATCAACATTTTTCGGAAGTTTTCCCTCTCTGAAATCCAGCATGTAGTCAAACTCCGGAACCCCTGCGAAGACTCTATCTGAAAGAGGCTGGAGAAAGCGTTTTTCGAGTTCTGAGTGGCCTTTAGGTTTTTCAAGTGAGAGAGCGGTAATGATTTTAAGCGAGATTTCCGGATCCTCTTTAGCCCGTCTGTAGAGTTCATTGAGAAAGAGAATCGGTTTTCCTAGGGCGAGGGTCATAGAGAAGGTGATATCCTTCCCGACATAGTTGATCACCGTATCGACACATTTTTTCACGTCATTATAGATCATTCCTGGCTTTTCATTCAACATTCTAGTCGCCTGCCATTTCATCGAAATTTTCTAACAACAGAGTGCGGTTGATGTAAATTATAGCCCCGACCAAGAGGATCCTTTTTGGTGAATCCTCATTCATTAAGTGAATGTTATCATAAATTTGCACATAATGTAATATAAATAATCAAATTTAATTATCTATTATGATTATTTATATTACTTAAATAATTAAAAAACCCTTTTCTACAGTTAGTCACAATTTAATGTATATTCAGAATTAATAGATTAAATAAATAATAAACTGCAGATTGTTATTTACGCTTCCTCAAGAGTTATGATAGAATGACTAAAAGTGGTAATTAAGAAGAGGGAAAGTACGGGTGAATCAAAATGCGTTATGAAGGAACGGTCTATCGACCACCAAGTGAGGCCGAGAGTTTGCTGATCCAGGCGACCATTGGTTGTCCTCATAATAAATGTACTTTTTGTAATATGTATCGAGATAAGAAATTCCGGATCCGGTCCGTAACAGACATTAAAGAGGACCTTCGAATGGCTCAGGATTATTATGGAAACAAGGTTCAGACAATTTTCTTCCCGGATGGAAATACAATATTAATGAAAACAGACCAGCTCATAGAAATCCTCAACTATGCTCGAGAACTGTTTCCCTTCTTAAAGCGTATGACCGTCTATGGTTCCGCAAAATTTATCAAATTAAAAACTCTCCAGGAGTTGCGTTTACTGAAAGAAGCAGGTTTAAACCGTATCCATTCGGGAATGGAGAGTGGGGACGACGAAGTTCTGCGCAGAATTCAAAAAGGCTTCACTGCCTTAGAAATGATTGAAGCAGGTCTCAAAGTGAGAGAAGCGGGGATTGAACTAAGTGAGTATATCCTGATTGGGATTGGTGGGCGAGAACGCACCTATGAACATGCCATAGAAAGCGCTCGAGTACTGAATAAATTCACCCCAGACTTTGTCCGTTTACGGACTTATGTTCCCTATAAAAGAACCCCTCTCTATGAAGAACTACAACAAGGAAGCTTTCAGCTTCTAAGTCCTCACGAAGCTTTAAGAGAAACACGGTTATTGGTTGCAAATTTAGAAGGCCCCTTCGAATTGTTAAGTGATCATTTCTCAAACTTTGCCTGGGTCAATGGAACTATTCCTAAGGACAAGGCAATTATTCTAAATAGCCTAGATCAGCTTTTAGAGGTGCCGGAAAACGAATTTAGAACAAGGTATTAAGTATAAGGAAGACCTAGCTGGCGTCAAGCGTTCGGCTTCGACGATTGCCTTCTTAGAAATCAAAAAGCCAAGGCTGGATTTTAAACCAGCCTTGTCCTTTTGATTTTATGGATACACGATTTTCACTGCGAGAGAGTTATTTACTAAAAGATTTTACGGTTGTATTAGGCACTTGAGGAGGAGCAAAATCGCGAAGACTGTTGTTGTGCCTTAAGGCAAAGGTAACAAGTTTTCTCAGGATTTTCTCTTGTATAGAAGACGGCTTTTCAAGCTTCAAGCGTTCCATGTAGGGATGAGCAGATTTGGGGATTGGTCTGAACAATTCGAAGAGCACCCCTTTTGCCAGGGTAAGGCGATTTCCAGTCGATAGTCTTTTTAGGACCTTTAACGCTCCCCCCAGAACCACCTCCGTCTCTGTTAGATCCGTCCCAAATGGAAAAGGTTTAAAAACACCATGGGCTTGATAGGGTTTCAAAAGGGCGGAGATAGTTTCTGGGGTATTATTTCTATATTCTGCTGGGATTTCATAATCTAGAGGTATTTTGCCAGCCTTTTTGGCTTGATCAAGCAGCTGCTGTTGAAAACGAGAATCGGCAATATTGATCATTTCGGCAATGACTTGCTTTTCAGGTTTACTGCGAACGTCTGCAATCCCATACTCTGTTACAATGATGTCTCGCAGATGCTTGGGCACTGAGCAATGCCCATAACTGAAGACAATATTGGATTTCAGACTTTTACCAAAGCCCTTGGTACTCTTAACCATCATAATAACTCTAGCATCCGGTAGGGCATGCCCCATAGCCACAAAGTTATATTGTCCACCGATCCCGCTGATAACCCGACCATCCTCCAGCTGATCTGAAGAAATGGACCCCAGAACACTTGCCACCATTCCAGTGTTGACAAAACGTGCATCTTTCCTTTGCAGGGTTCTCAGTTCTTCTCCACCATAAAGTTGGTTAACCTTTTCAACACCGGACATGCCAAAGAGTTTTCTTTCCTCTTCGCTCATGTCATTAAGAGCTTGATAGAAAGCTTTTGGTCCAAAAAAGAATGCGCCCAGAATAACTTGACCACCCCTCAGCTCTTGTCCAAGCAACGTTCGGATCTTAATGAGGTTTTTACTGTCATTCATATCCGCAGAATATTTGGTTTCGCCGTCCATAATATGGCCCGATTCATAGGTAAGACCCTGTTTCAGAATTCCGTATTCTGCAAGAAAAGTAAAATCTTCCTCATTTAGGTTAGAGTGGATTGCCTTCATTTCAATGAGTTGATCTATGATGTCTGTAGGGATGCTGTCTACTGCGAGTTTTCCACTATTGATTAGTTTCATAATCGGGATGCTATCAAAGACTTTTCTTTTTAAGATCTTGCTTTTATACATCTGCATAAAGGCATCTACAAACATCTCCGATGAACCATAGAGACCTTTCTGGAAAACTCCTGTATCTCCCCACTCGCTGATGAGTTTCTCGTATCTCTTCATAATGCCGGATTTTTGGAGGAACTCCTGATATAGGTCATTATGTTCATTTCGCATGATAAGCCCTGATACAATAGCGTCGCCAAGGGCACCAATCCCTACTTGGATAGTGCCACCATCCTTAATTAAGGTGCTAACGTTAATACCGATCATATGATCAGGCAGGGCCACAGGATTTTGAGGAGGACAGAAAAGTTCGTAGTTGTACTGTGGACCTTGAAGAATAATGTCATAAGTATCCGCTTCCACAACGGCATCTCCATACATAAAGGGCAGTTTTTTGTTAGCTTCCCCTATGATAGCGACTTTTTTTCCCTTGGCCCTAAGCTCCTTAAGATTTTTTACTGCTTCAAGACAAACATCTGTATTGCAACTCATAGAATACATTGTTTTTCCGTTGATTTTTCGGTAACCTACCAACTGACCAAAGACGTTACAACCTAAAGCCACAGCATCCCGATTAGCATGGGTGTAGTTCGTAGCTAAATGGTTCTGCTGAGCTTCGGGACTATTCAGGTATCCGCCCGCTTTACAGAAGAATTCTAAGACTTCAACGTTTTTTGAGAGTTTTCCAGCTCTAAAATCCAGCATATAGTCAAATTCTAGCACTCCTTCAAAAATCCTATCCGAGAGAGGTCCTAGAAATCGTTTTTCTAGGTCGCTGTGGCCTTTCGGTTTCTCAAGAGCCAGAGCAGTAATGATTTTGAGCTTTATCTCGGGATCCTCTTTGGCTCGCCTGTAAAGTTCATTGATAAACAGGATAGGTTTACCAAGGGCAAGGGTCATACTGAAGGTAATGTCTTTTCCCACATAATTAATGACTTCATCAACACACTTTTTTACATCATCATAGATTGTTCCCGGCTTTTCATTCATGTCATAGTCGCCTGCCATTTCATAATAATTTGATAAAAACAAGTCCGCGTTGTAATACAGAAGTTCATGGACAAATAAGGCTCCCGTTTAAACAATAAATGAATTTCAATTCAGTTAATTGAATATTACCATAAATTAGACAATATTGTAATAACAATAATCAAATTCTTTAATTAATTTTGATTATTGTTATTAGTCGAATAATATTCTTGCCAAGGGGCGAATACGGATTCATCAAGTCTTGTTAGAAAAACAGAGGTTTAATACTTGGCAGGCATTAGATTTTTCTTGAAAGTGAGTATTTATACCTAGGTATATATAGTTTGTAGGCTTTAGACATTAGAGATAAACAAAAAAAGTGACTGGTAAAAACCAGCCACTTTTCCTTATCGCAAACCTAATTATCGCTTTTTAAACCCGAGTTTGGCGACATAAATTTCCAGGCCCTTGCAGCACAAGGGTTACAGCCCTCAACCACTATTGTGTAGTCCTAACTTTTCGAAAATATTAACCCGAAAATATACTTTATTATCAGCATTTGTGGTATAATATTTGTAGTACTAACTGAGTTGCTCTTGGAGGCCACAAATGTTTCTAAAGAAAGTTACCATTAATAAAGAAGGCAAAACCTACAATTATTATAAAATTGTCGCTTCTTATAGAGATAAAGACGGAAAACCTAAGCATCGCCTCATTCAAAACCTTGGTGTCTTGTCTGAAGAGGATGCCACAAGGATGAAAATGATTCTACAGGTTCAGCAGGATGCTGATCTTTCACTAGCTAAAAGTTCCGACATTGTAGTCACAAAGCATTGGGTGTTTCTGCCCATCCTTTTATTACATTCG